>PMYF01000834.1:0-4791 GCA_003171295.1 Acidobacteriota bacterium
CTGAATGGAATTGAAGCCGCGCGGCAGATTGGGGAGATCGACCCGAACGCTGCCGTGGTCATGCTCAGCATGCATTCCGATGAAAGCTACGTGTTGCGCGCGCTGAGTGCTGGCGCTCGCGCTTACTTGCTGAAGGATTCAGCAACGACAGATCTTGTGCAGGCCATTCATGCGGTGGCGGAGGGGAAGTCATTTTTCAGTCCCGCAGTTAGCAAGGTTCTGCTCCAGGATTACATGCGGAAGTTGCGGCGAAGCGGTGCAGAGGATTCCTATGACCTGCTGAGTCCGCGGGAGCGCGAGGTACTTCAGTTGGTCGCGGAAGGCAAATCCAACAAGGAGGTTGCCGGCCTCCTGAACCTGAGCGTATACACCGTGGAAACGCACCGGGCAAAGATTATGCAGAAGCTAGATCTGAAAGGCGTGCCGGAATTGATTTTATATGCCGTGCGGAAGGGAATCATTTCTTAAACTGGTTTGATTTCCGTACCGCGGGTTTGGACGGGCGGGGCTAATGGGTCTGTGTGAGGCACGTTGCCGGAGATGGTTTTCGTAGAGGCGCCCTTCAGGGCGGCAGTTTTTCTTCCACAAGCTGCCCGGCTAAAGCCGGCCGCTACGAAAAGCGCAACCGCCGCCCGCACACCTTAAGGCGCGGGTTTCATTTCCAAACCGAACGGCGCGAGTTGGTCCTGGATGACCTTTTCGACGCCGACGGCCACGATGGCATGGCGGGCGGCGGGGAAGTACTTGGCGCCGGCCTCATCCACATCCTTAATCGTCACCTTCCCGATCCGCGCGCTTTCGAGCCCCAGTTCTTCCGGCGGCAGGCCCAGGGCCCACAGGCGGCCGAGGGAGCGGGCGACGGAATCCTGTGCTTGCAGGTCGATAGCCTGGTTCCCGACCAGGTACGTCTGGGCGCGCACCAGTTCATCCGGGGAGGGGCTGGTGGTGGCCATGCGGTTCAGCTCATAAACGATTTCGTTGAGCGCCGCCCCCGTGACGGCGTTCTGCACCGGCGCCCAGGTCTGGAAGAGCGCCGCCGTACGCCGCACGCCGAGACCTGAGCCCGGCGTGTAGGTGTAACCCTTGTCTTCGCGGATGTTCAGCGTCAAGCGTGAGCCGAACATGCCTCCGTAGATGGCGTTCGCCACCTGGGTGGCGGCGAAGTCCGGGCTACTCTGGGTGGGGCCGAGTGCACCGAGGGCCAGGGTGGTCTGGACCGAATCCGGGCGATCCACGAAGAAGACCGCGTGCGGCACTAGGCCCGCGGGCTTCTCAAGCATCGCGACCGGCGCCGTCGAGGGCGCGGCCCACTTGCCGAGCAGCGATTCCACGCTGGCCGTCATCTTCGTCGCGTCGAAATCACCCACTACAACCAGGATGGCCTGGTCGGGCCGGAAACGCCGGGCATACTCGCTGCGCAACTCTCCGGCGGTGGCTTTGGCGATGGTGTCCTGGGTCAAAGAAGTCACGGCGTAGGGATGCGGCCCAAAGACAGCCTTTGCGAGAGCCCGGCTGGCCAGGAAAAATGGGTCGGCTTCCTGTTGCTGCAACCGGTCGGCAGCGTTGCGCTTGGCAAGCGCCACTTCGCTATCCGGGAACGTGGCGTTTTGCGCGACGTCCGCGAGGACGGTAAGTCCCGCTACGGCTTGGGCGGAGAGAACGCTGGTGCCGACGACGGTCGACTCATACCCCGCGGAGGCGCTCAGATCGCCCCCGGCTGCCTGCACGTCTTCCGCAATCTGCCGCGCGGCCCGCGTCTTGGTCCCCTGATCTATCGTATCGGTCAGAAGCTGTGACAACCCTGGCCGGTCCTGGGGATCAGCCGCCATGCCACCCCGCACCGCCAGCGCGAAGGCGACCTTGGGAAACCCCTGCCGAGGCACAAGCCACAGCGTGAGTCCATTCGCAAGCTTCTGTGCGGCGACTTGCGGCGACTGGAAGGGTTTCAACTTGCCATAAGGCGGCAAGTCCTTGGGCAGAGGCTTTCCCTTCTCCCCCGCGGCGGCGCCGGGGACAACCAGGAAGAGAAGCAAGATAATTCCCAGAATTCGACGGATCATCAGTGGGCTCCTTCCTCGCCGCCGGCGTTCTTACTGCCTGCGGTGGGCGCGGGGACGCGGTCAATCAGGGTGCGATTGGCTTTGACCAGATATTTGCTGGCGAAGGCGCGGACTTCCTGGGAAGTGACGCGCTCGAGTTCCTCTGGGATTCCATTCACGCGGTCCGGGTTGCCATCGAACAGCGTGGCGTGCGCCAGGATGGAAGCGCGGCTGACGGGAATCTCCAGGTTCGCGTACCAGTCGGAACGCATCTTGGCGCTGATGCGCTCGAGCGCAGCCGGGCTCGGACCGCGCGCCGTGAGGTCGCTCAGGACCGCGTCGTAGGCGCTGAGCACGTCGTTTTCCTTGAGGTTCGGGGGATAGACGATGAAGGAGGTCAGCAGGGTGGGGCCGTCAAATTCAAACGGTGTCCCGAAGACAAAGTTGACCCCGCCGTTCACCTCCAGCGCCACCTTTTTGTCTTTCACTAGCGCCTGGTAGAGCAGTGAGGCCTGCCCGTTGTGCAGCAGCTCACCTACCAGCGCTGCGGTGACGGCGTCGCGCGAGCTGCGCGGAGGCATGCGATAGCCGATGGCCAAAGCGGGCACGCGCGCCAGCTTGTCCTGCTGCGAGAAGCGCCGCTCCGCGGTCTGCGGCGCCTCCCTGACGTCGGGCTTGGGCGACACCTGTCGGGGCGCCAGAGAACCGAAATACTTCTCGACTTGCGCAAAGGCTTTTTCCGGTTGCACGTCGCCGGCAATCACCAGGACCGCATTATTCGGGGCGTAGTAATGATTGAAAAAGGCTTCAACGTCCTGGATCTTCGCCGCGTCCAGGTCCTTGAACTCGCCATAAAAATTGTGCGAGTTGGGGAACTTGTCGAAAGCCTTGCCCGGCAGGTCAATGGCGTAGAAGAACCCGTAAGGCTGATTCAAGACGTTAACGCGCACCTCTTCTTCCACCACCTTGCGCTGATTCTCAAGATTGGCGGGGGAGAAATCCAGCGTCTTCAGGCGGTCGGCCTCCAGCCACAGCGTGGGCTCAAGCGCCGAGACCGGCGCCGTGTCGATGTATTCCGTGAAGTCAAAGCGCGTGTAGCCATTAATCGAACCGCCGCCGCCTTCCAGTACGCGGTCGAAGGTGCCCTTGGGGGCGTTCGGCGTGCCCTCGAACATCATATGCTCGAATAGATGCGCGAACCCCGTACGGCCCTCCGGTTCCAAGCGGAACCCGATGCCGTAGGAGATGCATAGTCCGAAAGTTGGGGCGGAGTGGTCCTCCGAAACCACCACCACCAGCCCGTTCGGGAGCTTCTTCATCACCGCAGGAACCTTCCAGCCCCCCGCTCCGTCGGCCGAGCCTGCCCATCCCAGCCAGCAGGCCAAAACCACCATCGAAAACCAGAGCTTCATGAGTGCTCCTTCTGCCGTCGAATTCATTGCCCCATCATGCGACTGCTGTAGCGCCGGTCTGCCTGTCCCCATCAGGGCTGTCGGGATGACCGGCGGAGTCGGATATTTAATAGCATCGCCGCTCAGCGGGCGGCGCACAGGCCCACTCCCGGTTTTCACAATGACTTTTCTAACGGCCCCCCGGTCCCAGAGTGCAAGCCAAGCATTATAAACGAATTAGACGTTCGGAAAGTTCATTCGTACCCCGGAAATTAACAGGCTCGGTCGGCTGAGGGGGGAAAACCGGCGCCGGATGGCGCCAAAGGTGGGAAGTGGATCACATTGATTTCCTGTAGCGGCGGTTGGCGCCTGCCCCGCCTTGGCGGGGACCGCCGGCTTTTGATTCAATAGATTCCGGCGCTCATAGAGCGCCGCTACAGCGATCTGACCCACTAGCCAATCTTCCGGGCGCGTTTGAGAGGTACCCTTCGGCCCTAGAAATGCAAAATATGTCATGTTGGGGGTGATATAACGGACATATAGTCAGTCCGGCAGTAGAGGGAGGGAGAAAATGCGCACCCATTTGGGATGTATCGGTTCGATTGCTTTAGGCACTCTCGGGCAGGAAACCCAGAAACGGTTGGTGCAGGTTCAGGCAAGTTGGCTGGAATACTCGCCGGAACCACCGGCCCTGGACGTCCGCCACGTGCAACCTGACAATACCCCGGCACTCCGCGAGATTGCCGGCGAACTCCTGGACTTCCTGCGCACCATCTCTGATGATGAACGTACGCACATCCCTGGCGGGGCCTTCTACTATCAGGATGAGCCCACCGGCCAGTACATCCGCCTCAGAGTATGGAAAGGCGGCTTCCTGACCGTGCATTGGGCTCGCCCCGACTACACCCACGTGGAGTGGCAGCAGTTCCGCAACCAACCCGTGGCTGTGGTCTTTGACCCTTTCCAAAGGCTGAACGGTTCAGTCAGTTTCGAGGACAGCCCGGCCGCTGCCGAAAACCTTCGCCGGGTACTGGATGCCACTGCCGGCCAGTACTCTCAGGGTGAGTATGAAATCGCGAATTCAATCGAGCGCGTCGAACTTACCCTACGCGATGTCAACGCCGACGTTCTGACCCTGGTCAATGCCCTGCGTTATTCCGCCAAAAGCGCCACGCTGGCCGGTGAGATTGACGTCACTTCGTTCCGCGCCGGCGACCTGGAAGACTATTGCCGTTTCGTATTCCGCGCCGGCGAAGTTTGGATTGCCCGGCCCGCCCTCTGGTCGGACACCCCAGGGGCACGGCCTGAAGCTGCGCAGCACGCAGCATAGGAAGAGCAGTCCTCAGTCGTCAGTTTTCAGT
>PMYF01000834.1:4858-5511 GCA_003171295.1 Acidobacteriota bacterium
AAGGAAATCCGCCCCGTGGCGGCGGAATATGACCGCGAAGCCAAGTTTCCCTGGCCCGTAGTAAAGATCCTGGCCCAGACCGACCTGTTCCGCGTCTTCATCGACGACGCGCACGGCGGCATCACGGATGGCACGCCCATCATGAATATGGTGATCGTCACGGAGGAGCTCTCCAAGGCCTGCGGGGGAATCGCGCTCAGCTTTGCGGGCTCGGCGCTCGGCACGTTGCCCATTATCCTTTCTGGCAGCGGCGAGCAAAAGGCACGCTGGCTGCCCGACATCGCCGCCGGAAAGAAACTGGCGGCCTTTGCGCTCACTGAGCCGCAAGCGGGCTCCGACGCCGGCGCCGTGCGCACCACCGCCCTCCGCGATGGCGACCACTACGTGCTGAACGGCACCAAGCAATGGATCACCAACGGTGGCGAGGCGGAATTCTACACCGTCATCGCCCTTACCAATCCCGCCAAGGGCCCGCGCGGAGCTTCCTGCATCGTGGTGGAGAAAGGCACGCCCGGCTTCAGCTTCGGCAAGAAGGAAGACAAGCTAGGCATTCGCGCCTCCGCCACGTGCGAGCTGGTTTTCCAGGACTGCCGCGTACCGGTCTCGAACTGCCTGGGCCGCGAGGGTACAGGCTTCATCACCGCCATGCGCAC
>PMYF01000661.1:0-226 GCA_003171295.1 Acidobacteriota bacterium
TGCTGGTGGGCGATGTGCAGCCGGAAGACGCGATGGAAAAAGCCGGCGCGTTTACACCCGTGCCGGGCGGCGTCGGACCCTTGACCATCATGATGCTGATGTCGAATACCATCCAGGCCGCGCGACTCCGCCGGGGGGCGCGCGTTGCGGCGCCTTGAATGTCTCAATCCTGGCCCACTTTCGGCCTTACCGGAGGCATTGCGTGCGGAAAGAGCACCGTGGCGCG
>PMYF01000661.1:279-9355 GCA_003171295.1 Acidobacteriota bacterium
CCGGAAGAAATGCGCGCGCTCAACGCTGCTCTGCACCCGCGCATCATCACCCGGGTGGAGGAACTGGCGCGCGAAAACCGGGCGCGCCACCCGCTGGGAGTGATTATCATCGATGCCGCGCTGATTTTTGAGTCGGGCATCGGAGGGACTCTGCGGAAAGTGATCGTGGTATGGTGCCGGCCCGAACAGCAACTGGAGCGGCTGATGTCCAAGGCGAGGCTCTCGCGCGAGGAGGCGGAGCAGCGCATCGGAGCACAGATGCCGCCGGAGGAAAAGCGCCGCCGCGCCGACTACGTCATCGATTGCTCAGGAAGCAAGGGGGGGGCGAGGGAGCAGGCGGAAGCGATCTACCCCGAACTCGAACGCATCGTGGCAGAGCAGTAGCCCTGGTCGTGCATGGGAGGCCGGCAGGTTATTCACCTCCTGCCTCCTGGAAAGGGTTGGAGCCGCCCACCTCGGAGCCCGGACATCCCTCTGGCATCGCTTAGGGCGATGCTCTGCCCAAGTGCCTGGCCAAAATGGCCGTGCGGCACTCGGCCCATCCCGCCTTTCCACGCGCCGGAATCCCGCTGCTCAGGCTTTGCTTTTTTGCCATTGCTCCGCGCGGCGGCGAAGCTCGTCGAGCGTGGACTGCACCTGCTGAAGCGCTCGGGCCTGCCCGGCGGCATCGGCCTTGCGCGGGACGACGATCGGGGGTGCAATGAACATGGCGGCTCGGCTGAAGGGCAGGGGGAACTCCGTATGGTCCCAGCTTTTCCGAAACACGTAGCAGTGGCGTAGCGCCGCATGGAAGCAGACGATCGCGGCGCCCGTGGCCTTGGAGAGCAGGACGGACCCGGGCTTGGCCACAAAGCGCGGGCCGCGCGGACCATCGATGGTAAAGACCGTGTCCTTTCCTTGGCGCTGACAGCGAATCATTTCCACCAAGGCCTTCTCGCCGCCACGGGAACTGGAACCTCGTGCCGCGCTGTAGCCGTGCTTCTGGAGGATGCGCGTAATGTACTCCCCGTCGAAGTTCTGACTGGCCATGGCCACGATGCCGCGCTTTCGCCAGAACCAAGTGCCGGCAAAGATTTCGCGGTGCCAGCAGGTGTAAATCAATCCCTGGCCGCGCCGGCGAGCCGCTTCCCAATTCCCCCAGCCGAAGACTTCCCAGCGCAGACTCCGGCCGACCAGAAGCACTGCGAAATACCCGACCCAACTCGCCAGGAATATCTCGACGCGCTGCCAGTACGTAAAGGTGCGTGGCTGGCCGCCAAAGGGGGGCCGGGCTTCCTCCGCCAAGGGCGGCTTGCCCGCCTCGAACCCCGTTCCGGTTTTTCCACCTGGGTCGGTCATGTGAGTCCGGCAACCGCCCGCGCACCAGACAGCAATGCGGAAGGTTACTCCCAGCAAGATTGCCATAGGGGAATCGCGACGGCAAGCTTGTCGAAGGGGGGCGTTGCCCCGGGCTACTATTACCGGGAGGGAATTTGGCTTTCGCCGGGGGAGGGCTCCGGCGAGATCCCGCACCCGCGCTCTGTGTAACCTCTTGCCACCGCCCACCTTCCGCCCTTCACATCTGCCTTGACACGGGCATTGGGGTTATGTTACTTGGAAGGCGGAAACCATCACAGATGTTTCATTTCTGAACATACGTGCGCTGGGTTGGCCGGACATTAACGTTAGGTTTGCCCGCAATGGAAGAAAATAGCGACCAGAGTTAGGGGACACACGATGCCATTATTCGGTTTCAAGGAAGGCGCAGTATTCATTGGATAGACTTCATTTTATCCAGCTAAGCTGGACTCGTCGGGGTGATCGGGTCGAACAAGGACTGGTTTTCCCAACTCAAGTCAGGAGGAGAAAATGAACGTGAAAGGTAAATTGGGAACACTCGTGTTTCTATTGCTACTCGGAACCGGGCTGGTTTGGGCTGGCATCACGGCGAGCATTTCAGGGACGGTGACGGACCCCACGGGGGCGGTCATTCCTGGAGCTGCGGTGACTGCACACAATACCGAAACGGGAATTGACAACTCGACCCAGACCAACGCCCAGGGGTTCTATTCCTTTCCGGCCCTCCCCGCGGGGAAATATGAGTTGCGCATCAAGGCCACCGGATTCCAGGAATACCGGGAGACGGGTCTGGTGTTGGATGTCAACACTGCCTTGCGCATTGATGGCGCGATGAAGGTAGGCGCGATGAACCAGGAGGTGAGCGTCTCCGCCACCGCCGTGCACGTTGAAACCAGCAACACCCAGACGGGCGATGTCATCGGGAGCACCGAGATGCTTTCACTCCCTTTGAACGGCCGCAGCTATTTGGACTTGCTCGGTCTACAACCGGGCGTGGCTCCGGGGGGAAGTGGGGAGGGGAGCAGTGTCTCCATAAGTGGGCAACGGGAAACTGCCAACGGCTTCATGATCAACGGTGGCAGCGTCGAGGACAAGATTTACAATGCGCCCGCCGTAACTCCCAACCTGGATTCCATCGCGGAATTTCGCGTTCTCACCAACAATGCGGACGCGGAGTTTGGCAACTATGGTGGGGGGCTGATCAACGTACTCACCAAGTCGGGGACCAACCAGTATCATGGGGATGCCTTCGACTTCATGCGGAACCCCCACCTGGACGCACGGAACTTCTACTCACCGTCCCGCGCCGTCCTGCACCAAAACCAGTTCGGAGGGGTGGCGGGCGGACCGATCCGGCATGACAAGCTGTTTTTTTTCACTGACTACCAGGGAACGCGCACGGTGCAGGGCGTGGACAGCGGTCTTATCTTGGTGCCCACAGCCGCCGACCGGACCGGGAACTTGGCGGATATGGCCAGCCAACTCACCAATACGGTGAATGGTGGGTCCTGGGCCAACACGCTGGCGCAGGAATTGGGCTACCCCGTCACTGCCGGCGAGCCGTACTACACGAGCGGGTGTACCAGCAACGCTAATTGCGTATTTCCCAACGCGGTTATCCCTCAGTCCGCATTCACTGCGCCCACCAATGCCCTCATGAAGTACATTCCGCCTGCCAACTTGGGCTCCTCGACCTTTACCACTTCGGCGTACGACGCAACGTTGAGGGACGACATGGGCAGTGTTCGGATCGATGCCAACACCCGTCTGGGCATGCTCGCGGGCTATTATTACGTGGATGATAACGCAAACATTAATCCGTACGGCGGAGCGAACCTTCCGGGGTTCAGCACCAGCAACAACGGCCGGAATCAGACGTTCAACTTAGGCCTCACCAGGTCGTTTGGCCCCAGCTCGGTCAACGAGCTCCGTCTGGTATACATGCGCAATGTCGGGTTTAGTGGTTATCCGATTGGCGGGGAGGGGGTTTCAGTTGCTTCCCAGGGTTTTACGGGCATCTATCCCCAGCAAGCCCTCCAGGGGGTTGAATCCGTCGGCTTCAACAACTTCAGCATCGGCGCCGGCAATGGCCCTCTTAAAACTTACGAGAACACCTATCAGATAACAGACAACTTTTCCAAGGTGATTGCCATGCACACGGTGAAATTCGGTGGCATCTTCAGTTACGACCAGGCCGAATACAAGTTCGCCCTAGCCCTTAATGGAGGGTTCGGATTTAACGGCGTAGAAACGGGATCCGATTTTGCTGATTTCCTGATTGGGGCGCCCGCAAGTTATAACCAAGGCTTGCAATTGCCGGTGTATAGTCGCAGCCGCTACTACGCTTTGTATGGCCAGGATAGCTGGCGGGTGACCAAGCAACTCACCCTGAATTATGGGTTGCGCTGGGAAGTCAGCACTCCCTGGTGGGAGGCCCACAACCAAATGGAGGGGCTCATCCCCGGTCTCCAGTCGAAGGTATTTCCGGGGTCCCCGACGGGCTGGGTTTTCCCCGGCGATCCTGGGGTTCCCTCCACGCTGAGCCCGACTCGCTACAACAATTTTGGTCCACGCCTAGGTCTCGCCTATTCTCCCGCTGCCCAGGGAGGCTTCCTCGGTAAATTGTTGGGCACGGGCAAGACGAGCATCCGGGCTTCGTATGGCGTTTATTATACCTCATTCGAAGAACGCATCCTCGACCAGGAGTCAGGGGACGCTCCGTTCGGATTTTGGTGGTCCGATAATAACATCATGTTTGCGAACCCCTTTATTGATCGTGGCAGTGGACTGAACAGGGGCCAGCGATTCCCGGTCCCCATCCCACCCCTCAACGTGTCCGTCAGTAATCCCGACAGCACGATCAACTGGGCGCAGTTCGAGCCCCTCAGCAGTTCGCCGGGCTGGTTTCACGACAACCGTCTTCCCTACAACGAGGATTACAACTTCACCATGGAACGGCAATTCGGAGGGGCAACATTGCTCTCTCTGAGTTACGTCGGGGCGCAAGCCCACCGGCTTCTTGCCACCATGGAGGCCAATCCGGGGGTTCCGGGTCAGTGCCTAGCGCTAAGCCAAGCAAGCGAAGTGATGCCTAATACTGCCACCTGCGGTCCCTTCGGCGAAAATTTGACCTACTACCCCATTACCGGGGGAGTCGTCACCACCACCCGCGCACCGTTTAATACTGATTTTGGCAGCAACGGCTACATGGCGACCATGGCCAATTCCAATTACAACGCTTTCGAAGCATCAGTGCGCCACACCACGGGTCGCCTGCAATTCCTAGTAGGCTACACTTTCAGCAAGTCGCTCGATAACGCGTCGGGCAGTGGACTGGGCCAGGGCGACAACATCAACCCGATCAACCACAAGATTACGAAGGCGTTATCCGCCTTTGATGTTACCAACAACTTCATCGCGAGTTACAGCTATCGGATACCTTTTGACAAGCTCGGGCGCCCCAACCGATTGACCAATGGCTGGGTCCTCAACGGAATTACGCGTTTCAGCACCGGCTTCCCGGTGTATATCCTAGAGCCTGACGATAACTCGCTTTTAGGTACTTTCGGTGTAGGGCAGGGCAATGCCATTGACGAGCCCAACCGCCTCCCGGGTTCCCTGAATATCACCGATCCCCGCAAGGGCGATCCGGCCAGCGGGACGAATCCTTACTTCAACACCTCCTTGTTTACTCACGAGGCCCTCGGGCAGCTCGGCAATGCCAGCCGCCGGTACTTTCACGGACCTGGTTGGAACAACTGGAACCTGTCGTTGGTTAAAGACCTCCGCTTGACGGAATCGAAGAAGCTGCAATTCCGGGCCGAACTCTTCAGCGCCTTCAATCATGCCCAATTCGGGGGTCCGACTGGGAACATCCTCAACTCATCTTTCGGCTTTGTGACCGGCGCAGGCGGTTCGCGAGTCGGCCAGGTTGCTATGAAGTTCATCTTCTAGCGAATCTCCGCGGCCCTGGGCGGGAGCTGATCCCGCCCAGGGTCGCACTTTGTTTCAGTAGCATCGCAACGAATTACAATCTGATCTTCGAGTAAGTAGTATCGCCGACGCGGCTTGAACAGGCTGCGGAAAAAACCGCCAAAGCTGTCATCCTGAGGAGCCGCAGGCGACGAAGGACCTCTGCAGTTGCCCGACTCTAAGAATGCAGAGGTTCTTCGCTTCGCTCAGAATGACAGTGCCTACGAGCTTTCCCGCGGCCTGTTAAATCGGCTCCGTATAGCGCCGGTCACAGTTCTATTACGCCCTTGCCTCAATCCCACATAGGACGCCTACCGGCAGGTTTGTGTTTCCCTATGTGGAGACTCGCGGGAGCTGGAAAACCGGTCCCGGTATGCCCGGTTCAAGAATCGAAGGCGCCGGCCGGGATGAAACCATGAAGGCCTCCGGCAAATTCGCGCTGGTTCTGGTGGCGGCGTTGATCCCAACCTTGGCGGTTCCATCCAGCTTTGAGACCGGCGTTATACAGCGGTCGGATGGCGGTGCCTTCCAACTGAACACGGTCCCGACGGTAGCGCGCCTCGCCAGTGGCAAGCTGCTCGCCGTCTGGGCGGTCTATGCCAAACCGGAGTGGCGGGGCCGCATCGTCGCCGCATCGTCGACCGATCAAGGCCGCACCTGGTCGGCGCCTCATGAACTCATCAGGACCCCAGGCATGGACGACGCCGATCCCAATATTCTGGTTGACGGCAAGCGCGCCTTCGTTTACTCCACCACCATCCCGCTGGGAATGAAGCGCATTACAGGCAGCAAGGTCTTCATGGTCCAAAGCGACGACGAGGGAGCCACCTGGACGAAGCCGGTCGAGATTCCGTTCCCCTACAAGTATCTGGTCGGCAAGGTCCAGAACGGGATCAAGCTTATGGACGGCACTCTCGCCATGGGGTTTTCCTGGGACCTCTGGGCGCAGAATGACAATCCCGCCCGGACCGAAGGGGAGATGAACCTCGCCTCCGGTGTGCTGCTCTCGAAAGACGGAGTGCACTGGACGCCCTACGGCCAGATTCACGCCTGGCTCGAGAAGATTACTTCCTTTTCGACCAACGGTCTGGGCGAGCCTGCGCTGGTGCAACTGGCCAATGGCGACCTGCTGATGATGATGCGGGCGGGAACGATGTTCCACTACGAAAGCCGCAGTCATGACGGCGGGCTGAGCTGGGATCCGCCCCGTCCCTCGACCGTGATCGGCCACAACAATCCTGTCTCACTTTGGAGGCTTGACCAGAAGCCTGAGGAAATCATTGTTGCTTTCAACAATTCGCCCCTCAATCGCTGGCCGCTGAGCGTGGCTATTTCCGCGGATGGCGGCGTTAACTGGAGCAAGCCTCGCGACATTGCCACGACGAACGGGCTGGATGTCTCCTATCCGAGTATCACCCAGAACCCGGACGGGACTTTCCTGGCCGTCTGGCAACTGGAACTCGAGGAGGGCGTGCGCGAGGAGATTCACTGGGCGCGATTTTCACGTGCCTGGGTGCTGGGCGAGGAACCGTGATCCTCCAAAGCTGTCATCCTGAGCGAAGCGAAGGACCCCTGTATTTGAATTTCCAAGCAAATGCAGAGGTCCTTCGTCGGCTTCGCCTCCTCAGGATGACAGCTTTGGAGGTTTTTCCGCAGCCTGTAAAGCCGCCGCTTGACGGACGTCCCGCACGGCACGCCTGAAGGCGTGCCCTGACGAATCATTGAGCGAACTTCTGAGACACGCCATGAGTAGTATGCTGAAAATTTATTGCCGAGGTGAAAATATGGACGCTTTCCTAGAACGTCGGTCTATAGGGTTCGGATGGGGTGGGTTGCTGAAGGTCGCAGCCGCACTCCTGCTGCTGGGCGCTACCGCCCTAAGTTTGACGGCAGCGGAAGTAAAACGGAGCGTGCCGGAGCGCATTCCTCCCAAGCGCTCTTCGCAGATTGAAAACGGACTGGGAGGCGTGAATACCAGCCTGCCGCGCGATCCTTACATTCCCTGGAACCGCTGGTGGTGGACGCGCATGTTTGATGCTGGAATCAAGTGGGCGCGCATCGGCCAGTACGAGGACACCTCGGATATTTCCGGCTGGGACTGGATCGAGCAGAAGCGCGGGGAATTCAGTGCTCTGCCCGAACTCGATGACTACGTGGATTCGCTCGCCGACAACGGCATAATAATTCAGCTCCAACTTCTCTACGGCAACCCCATCTATACGTCACCGGCGGGGAAACTGCCTGACGCGATGGCTCCCACCCCTGCCTCCGTACACAATCGCGACATGAATCTGTACTCGATATTCTGGCCGCCCAAAACGCCCGAACAGATCGCCGCGTTCATTCGCTACACGAAGTGGATGGTGAACCGCTACCGCGGCCGTATCCGCTATTACGCTTTGTGGAACGAGCAGGACGGCTCCTATTGGAATCCTGACTCCGATCCGGCAGAGTACGGCAGGCTGTTGGGCTCCTTCGTGAAAGCGGTACACGAAACCGACCCGAATGCTAAGCTGGTTTACGGCGGCCAAGCCTCGCTTTCCACGGACTACGCCCGCGCTGCTTTGGACGCCTGCCAGTGCGCCTCGGGCCTCGACGTTTTCGCCTACCATACCTATCCGGGGGGCTATTCTCAAAACGTGCATCCGGAATCGATGGACTACGGCGCGTTTGGCCCCCTGACACCGAAAGCGCTGCGGGAGGCCGTGCGGAGCTATCCCGGCATCCGTTCGGACATCGTGTTCTGGGATGACGAATTCAACACCCTGCCCGATCTTCCGCATGGCAACGACGAGACGGTGCAGGAGAAATACGTCACCCGCTTGATGCTCTATAACTGGGCGAACGGGGTGGCATCCTGGATCTGGGAACTGATCAATGACACCAGCAGCAGTGAGGGCGATTTCTTCGGGATCATTCACGGCATGATGTTTAAGCCGACCGACTTCACCCCGCGGCTCGTCTATGCCGCCATCCAGAACCTGGATGCCCTTTTCTCCGACACCCAGCGGGATGCTGCCATAGAAATCTCGAGCCCGGACTTTGCCGGCATTCAAGCTGATGGCGGAGCACCAGTGCTTGCATATGGATTTCGCTCGCGCAAGGGCAAGGCGGTGGTCGGTTATTGGCTTGCCGGGCACAGTTGGCCACACAATGCCTTCGTACCTAAGTACGTGACCCTCACCTTGAAAAACACTGGCATCGAGCACCCCGTGCTCGCCAGTGTTCATACCGGCGAAATCAAGCCCCTCGAGTGGAAGGCGGGGACGCGTGATACCCTGGAAAACGTTCCCTTGCTCGACAGCGTCCAGGCCATTACCGACGCCAGTTATTTTGATTGGCCCATCCTGCCGGAAGCCCCGAGCTCATTGGACGTCCACCTGGCCAGTGGCTCCGCGCGGCTGAACTGGGAGGTGCACGGGGACGTCGTCACCGGCATCGTCGTCGAGCGCCGCACCCGGAACGGGGAGGCATGGACGAAACTCAGCGAACTGCCCGCGGGCAGCAAGTCATTTACTGACCCGCAGGCCGCGGCTTCCGGGCAGCTCGCCTACAGGGTGTATGCGTTGAATAAAGCTGGCCGGTCCGCCTACTCGAACATCGCCAGGGTAACGCCCTAGGATCTGAGCAAGCATAGCGCGGACCTTAAAATCAGGTCCGCGCTACACGCTTGATTTGTAGGCTGTAGTGTGTACGCCTGTTTTATCCTTGAAAACGGTAATAATCGCGTGTACACTAGTTTGGGAGGCCAGCGCCCGCTGGCTGA
>PMYF01000798.1:0-684 GCA_003171295.1 Acidobacteriota bacterium
TTGATGCCCACGTCGATGACGGTCGCGCCGGGGCGGATGAAGTCGGCGGTGACGAAAGCCGCTTTGCCTATGGCCGCCACCATGATATCAGCCTCCCGCGCCACGGCGGGCAGATCGCGGGTGCGCGAGTGGCAAATCGTGACCGTAGCGTGCTCGTGGAGCAGCAACATGGCCACCGGCTTCCCCACGATGTCGCTGCGCCCGATGACCACCGCATGCGCACCTTTGAGCGCAATCTTCGAGCGCTTGAGGATTTCCATGATCCCCGCAGGCGTGCAGGGCACAAAGCCCGGGCGCCCCGCCACCAGGTTGCCGACGTTGATAGGATGGAAGCCGTCCACGTCCTTCGCGGGGTCGACCGCAGTCAGCACCCGCTTGGTATCAACCTGCGGCGGCAGGGGAAGCTGAATCAGGATACCGTCAATCTCCTCGCGCCGGTTGAGGTCGTCAACCACCTTCAGGAGTTCTTCGGTCGTGGTTTCTTTGGGACGCACGATTCTCTCACTGAACAGCCCCAACGTTTCGCAGGTCGTTACTTTGCTCCGCACGTAGATCTGCGAAGCGGGATTTTCGCCCACCTGCACCGCCGCCAAGCCCGGCGTGATGCCCGAGCGCTTCAGGTCTCGAAGCTGCTCCAAGAGTTCCGATTTGATTTCGTCTCGAATTTTATTGCCATCAAGAATG
>PMYF01000798.1:714-4275 GCA_003171295.1 Acidobacteriota bacterium
TCACGGTGCTGGTGTCATTTGGGATTGGATCCCTTTCGAAGCGCCCATGTCTGGCGAATGACGCCGGTACCAAATTCAGGGTAACCTTCCGCACGGGGACATTCGTCCATACATGGGAGGGCGCTTGGTGGAGTGTGGCCACAAGGCCCCATCCCGCGCGTTACCCTCAGCACGGATTGGAAGCTACGGGGGCTTTCGATTATAATGGCTGCGGCCCCGGTTGCTTGCCGAGCGACGTGCTGAGGGCTTGCGAACCGCGGATCCCAATCTTTCCAACCGCGCAACGTGCGACAGGGATGGTGAAGTATGGCTGAGCCCACCACGGCCCCCAATGCCGAGAGCCGTGTCATCTACAACGTAATGGAGATCATGAAGTTCCTCCCGCACCGCTATCCGTTCCTGCTGGTGGACCGGATTGTGGAGATGGATCCGCCCCAACGCATCGTGGGGCTGAAGAACGTCACGATGAACGAGCAGTTCTTTCAGGGGCATTTTCCGGATGCACCGGTCATGCCGGGAGTTCTGATCCTGGAAGCGATGGCGCAGGTAGCCGGCGTCATGATTTACCGGGAAATGCCCGATGAAGAGAAGACCCGGAAGCTAATCTACTTTACTGGCATCGACAACGCCAAGTTCCGCCGCCCCGTCGTGCCGGGCGACCAGTTGCGCATTGAAATGGAGTTATTGAATCGCCGTAGCACCTACGGCAAGATGTTTGGGCGTGCCACGGTGGACGGGAAGCTTGCGTCGGAAGCCACGGTGATGTTCGCGATTGCCGATCGCCCAGGTCTAGCGAGTCCATGAAAGCTCATCCCACCGCCATTGTTCATCCCCGGGCGCACGTCGCGGGCAGCGTAACCATCGGTCCCTACTCCTTGATTGGTGAAAACGTCGAGCTGGGCGAAGGCACGGAAGTCCTGTCCCATACGGTAATCGACGGCCACACCCGGATCGGCAAAAACAACCGGATTTTCCCCTGGGCCTCTATCGGGCTCGCCCCGCAGGACTTGAAGTATGGCGGCGAGCCCACGCGCCTCGAAATCGGCGACGACAACACCCTGCGTGAGTTCCTCACCATCCATCGCGGGACGGGCGAGAGTGGAGTGACCCGCATCGGCGACCACAACCTGCTGATGGCCTACGTTCATATCGCCCACGACTGCGTGATCGGCAATCACGTCATCATGGGCAACGCCGCATCCCTGGCTGGGCACGTGGAAGTGCAGGATTTCGCCATCGTGGAGCCCTTCTGCGGGATACACCAGTACTGCCGGGTCGGCCAATACGCGTTCCTGGGAGCCTACTCGGTGGTCAATAAGGATATCCTGCCGTACTCGAAGGTGTCGGCGCCGCGGCCAGTGGACTTGTACGGCGCCAACACCATCGGGCTGGAACGCCGCGGCATCAGCAGGGAGGAAATCAGCGAATTGCAGGCTGCCCTCAAGCTGCTCTCGCGTTCGAAGCTGAACACTTCGCAAGCGCTGGAGACCATTGCGGCCAAGGGATTCCAGTCTCCCCACGTCCAGGCGCTCGTGGACTTCATCCGCACCTCTGAGCGCGGTGTGGCCAAGTGATGCGATCGGGTGAGCCGATGATCGGGTGATCAGATGAACCGTGGGCAAAACTGCAGACTTACCAATCATCCGAAAACCGGATCTACCGATCGTCCGATGAACCTATGAGCCGATTACCCGATCCCCCGATCTCCCGATCTCCCGATGCGCGGATGAATCAATCCTCCAACTCCCCGGAGCGCTACGCCATCATTGCGGGCAATGGGCATTTTCCCTTCCTGGTGCTGGAAGCGGCTCGAGACCAGGGCCTGGAGCCGCTGGTTGTGGCCATCAAGGAAGAAGCGGCGCCGGAGCTGGCGGAGAAGGCGCGGGAAATCCATTGGCTGAGCCTGGGTGAAGTTTCCAGGTGCCTCGACCTGCTGGGCAGCGAAAAGGTCAGCAAGGTGGTGCTGGCCGGGCAGGTGAAGCATTCGCAACTCTTCAGCTCCATCAAACCCGACGGCGTGGTGAGCCGCATGCTGCAAGGGCTCCACCGCAAGAACACGGACGCGCTGATCGGAGCGTTCGTGCGCATGATCGAGGGTCGCGGCATGCAAGTGGTGGATTCGACGCTCTTCCTGAAGCCGCTGCTGCCGGAACTCGGCCCACTCACCCGTCGCACTCCCGACGCGGAGGAAACGGCGGACATCACCTACGGGCGCGAGCTGGCCAAGAAGATTGCGGGGCTCGACATCGGCCAGACCATCGTGGTAGCGGACCGCGCCTGCATCGCCGTCGAGGCCATGGAAGGCACCGATGCCACGATTGAGCGTGCCGCCGGCCTGAGTAACGGCCGCCGTTTGGTGGTGGTCAAAGTCAGCAAGCCCCGGCAGGATATGCGCTTCGACGTTCCCGTAGTCGGCCGGAAAACTATCCAGGTCATGCAGCGGTCGAAGGCTACGGCGCTCGCCGTGGATGCGGGCAAGACTCTGCTCTTCGATCGCCAGAGGCTGATCGAGGACGCCAATCAAGCCGGCATCGCCATCGTCGGCATGAAGGACTGAGTGCGCCCGGCCATGAACTTGGCAGGTAACGCCGGGCTGAAGGTCGGCGCTGCGAGTGCGTTCCGGGGAGAGGTAGAATTCGAGGCAATAATTGAGCGAGAAGATTCCGGTGGCGGTACTAGGTGTCGGCGAGCATGGCCAGAAGCACGCGCGGGAGTTGAAACAGGTTGCCGGGGCGGAACTGGTGGGCGTTTACGACCTGCGCCCGGAGCGCTCGCGTGAAATAGCCGCCGAACTCAGTGTGCGCGCGTTCCAATCCCTCGACGAGGCGCTTTCTGCCGTGCGCGCGGTGAGTGTGGTGATTCCCACCACTGACCATGCTGCCATGGCGCGCCAGGCGTTTGCACGCGGCGTGGATGTGTTGCTGGAAAAACCCATCACGCGCACCGGGGAGGAGGCGGACGAGCTCATGGCGCTCGCCGAGCGCGCCGGGCGCATCCTGCAGGTCGGTCACCTGGAGCGCTTCAACCCTGGCGTCGTGGCAGCCAAGGCCGTAACTACGCGCCCCTTGTTCTTTGAGGTTCATCGCCTGGGTGTCTTCAGCCCCCGCAGCCTCGACGTGGATGTGGTTTTCGACCTGATGATTCACGACCTCGATCTCGTGCTGTGGATGGTTGGGGCCCCCTGGCTCGATGTGCGCGCCGTGGGGCTGCCCGTGCTCTCCGACAAGGTGGATATCGCCAACGCGCGAGTGGAATTCGATAACGGCGCAGTGGCCAACTTCACGGCCAGCCGCGTAAGCACGGAAAAGGTCCGCAAGTTCCGCTACTTCCAGCCCAACGAGTACCTCTCGATTGATTTCACGCGGCGCGATGCCACCCAGATCCGGGTGGACCGCAACGGGCCGAGCCCCCGCATCGCCTTTCAGAAACTGCCCATCACACCGCAGGAGCCCCTGCGCGCGGAATTAACGGCCTTCGTGGAGTCGGTTCGGACACGTCGCCCACCTTTGGTTGGCGGGCGTGAAGGAAAACAAGCTTTGGCATTGGCCGAACAGGTCATGA
>PMYF01000813.1 GCA_003171295.1 Acidobacteriota bacterium
TGGATGGACAGCCTATGCCAAGGTTATGGGGGAACTGACGGGGGAGAAAGTCAAGCCTCCTGTCCAGCCCAAGCCTAAGCCCTCCGTCCAACCTGTAGACTCCCCCGTCCAAGCCTCCGTTATGAAATCCCCCCCGGTCCCGCCCAACCCCCCCACGGGAGAAGCCGTCAGGCTGGCGGGGACGTTTTATGCCTTCCTCGGTAAGCCTGCTCCCAGGGACGCCGCGCGGAAGTTTGACGCCCTGATCCAGGACAACCCAGACTTAGACGCCCTGCTCGGCTTCGCCCTGATACCCGATTCCAGATGGGCGGAGAAGATATCGGGGGCTGCCAGCCCGTTCTCCTACCTCCAGTCCACGCTGGAACCCATTAGGGAGAAACAAGAACTCTACGAACGGAAGAAGGCGGAGGCCGCCGCCCGTGCTGCTAAGGACGCCCCGGGCGACGATGAGGACTTCGGGTCCGCCCCCAAGGATGACGAGGACTTTGGCTTGTCCGGGCTGAACGAATAGGGTGGCGGNNGCCACCACCGGCGGGGAGCTGTACCGGATGCGGGACTACCTCGTCCACCTGTCCGCCGAGCTTTCCTGCGCGTACGGGAAGGCTGTGCTGACGGCCAGGCTAGCGGGGAGGGCAAGCCTTCCCTCACGCTACCGTCCCAAGCGAGTGCGGTGCTCGCGGTCTGGGCATGCGCGCGTCATGCAGGGCGGTAATTGCTGGCGAAATTCGGGTAAACGAGAAATGAACTTCGTGATTCATAATCAGGAGCAACTTCCAATGCGCGGACTTCTGCTCCCAACTTCTAATGCGAGGTACGCAAATGGGCACAATGCTCGAAATCGTCGCAAACGCTCTCATCCCGGAGGCCGAGGCCCAGTCCGGCACGACCCGACCTGATGGCACCGAAATAGAGACCCAGCTAACGGAAGAAATCAGTAGTCTCTGGTCGGACCATGTCCGGCTTAGCGCCAACCATAAGACGACCGCCAAGGAGCTGCGCCAAATCCGTGCCAGCCTGGCGGAGAGACTGGCCGCAATGAAATCCCTGTTGTCCCGTCCCGGAAGAGGAGGGCAGTGGCGCGGCTGGCTGAAACAGCGGGGAATCCCGAGGTCGACCGCCGACCGCCTCGTCGCCCGTCACGCCGAAACGCTGTGCGCTGACAATGAAAATGTGCCCACTGGGGCAATTTCCGAGCCGGCAAAGCCGACCGCCGAGAAGCTGGCCGAGACCGTATGGCCGTCTCTCAAAAAGGTCCTGNNGTTTCCGGCGTCCCCCACGAGTGGCGGGAGATAGGGCTGATGATTTTCTATCCCGTGCCCGAAGCTACCGATGGATTGCCCAGCTCCGCAATCGCTTCCCCCCCGGCTGGCCCGGCTTCGCAGCCTTCCGACGAAGCCTCTGCCATTACGGAGGCGCCGAGAGTAGTGGAGATTTGAGGTAACCAAGGAGGGGAGCGGATAGATGGTAGTCAGAAATCAACCACGCAAAAAACCAAAGACATGCCGAGTGCAGTTGGCCATCGGTGCTCTGGAGGGCAGCGTCCACCCTTTGGACCTGGATGTCAGGAACCTTGACCCCTCGCCCACAAGTTTGGACCTTCCTGCTACGCCGGAGGCCGCGACGTGCTCGCACCATCAGTACGTATGCGCCAAGTGCGGGGCTCCGCTGTGCGTAGACGCCTCTTGATATGGTCTCTTGGGAGACGGCTCAAGAATTCACGAAGGCGGAGCGGCAATCTGTCGTCCGCGACGGCCGACTTTCCCGCGAAGTGAGCATCACGGTACGGTCGGCTCAGGTGGGCTCAGCTTCGGTACATGCCGCAAGCGCGAGCACACCCGCGCAGTCAGCTTTACCCGAGTCCCGAGTTGGCAGCGAGGCGAGCCCAATGTGGAACACCGACAGGACAATCACCAGTACCAGGTGATACCGAATCAGCCAACGATGAACACGTTGAAGCACGCTCTTTGCTACTTTAGCCATAGGCTTGCCCTCCTCTCCGGGCTCGCCACCGGCCCCCTCGGAAGTCGCCAGACCCTCGCGGTGGCAGGTGCCATCGTGAGGCTCGGGAATCGGGTGAAACAGACCGCATTCATCGGGCGGCGTTCGCCCACGATTACTAGCCGTCGGATTGTAATTCTTCCTGCTACTGGTTCGTCAATTCACTCGAACCTTTGCATGATGGCTCTGCGGCCTCGAACCACACGTTGTCAGCTTGCGGCCACACCAGGAAAAAATGCACAATCCCTTCCGTTTCCCAAGCTAGTGTCAGTGCGCACCAAGCCTCGTCAACCTCCCGTAGGTGTGGGAATTCCTGCTGGAGCAACCCTATCTGGTCGCCAACTTCGAATGGGCTGCGGGGGGCGCTGTCCATTTCCAGGAGGAGAGCCCTTTTGTCTGCTGGAGTCGAAGTAAGCTTGGGAAGTTTCGTTTCCAGCGCCCTCCTCACCACTTGACCAAAATCATCAGGCATACCCGTGCGCATGACAAACAGCGCCGCGACCTCGGGCCTCATCTTCTTCTTGGTGAGGCTCACTTCAAGAAGGAAAGGAAGGTTTGGAACCGAGTGCACCGAGCCACCTTCTGGCAATCCATCCTTAACCCCCTCAAACCACTTCTCGACGGTGTTTCCGACATCGTCCCAGTCGATACGCTTACCTTTGGGAATCGCACCAACGCGTGTCGAGACCATAATCATATGGCCAGGTACGCGGAGCGCCACGTCGCGCTCAAGACAGGCGATTGCTGCGTTAAAGCGCTGATTATCCTCTTTCTCTCCCATGAAGGGTTGGACAAGGGTGTGCTCGATTGCGAAAGAACCAACTCTTGGGTCGTGCGCGATGGCCTCAATCGCTGGCATCGCTCGGTTGGTCTCATCGGGGCGTTCCACGACTTTGAAGTTGGTACCAAATTGCTTGTTGTAGCCCGCTATGAACAAATCCACGAGCCGCTGGTCACGTCGCATATCTTAGGGCTCCGATTCCTGGACCGTCGGGGGAAGGCAAAAGCTCGCCCGCTTGCCCATTGGCGAGAAACCTACCCCGCTCTGCTGATTAGTGACCACAGGCATGGGACCCAATCAATTCAGCAGCCACCGCACTCGACGGCAACATCGTCACAATCGCAGCGGCCATCCGGCTGGAGACGGAAGGAGGGCCGGGCAACGGTTGGCTTGGTTTTCCAAAGCTCCTTCTTCAACCTCAGAAGCTCCTTGTACAGCTCCGGGTCATGATTGACCCGATGCCCCTCCGTAAGCCGCTCGACCAGTTTCTTAATGAGCGGGAACTTCTTCTTGTACTCAACTGGGCACTTCGTGCCGAAATACCTGAAGTCCTTCGACCCGTCGCTCAAGAGGACTGCGTTGGGGTAATCCGGCGCTGCCCCGAGGTCGTGCTCAAGGTCGCCCGGCCCATGGTGGAACTTGGCCTTGGCCTTTCTCGCGAATCCGTCGCCGCTACGTTTGTAGATGCAATCGCGCCTGTGGGTGTATCGCCTTTCTGAATAGTATTCGCGGTTGGGGACTCTCCTCGACACTACCGCCGCATACACGACGCAGTTGTCCTTGTAACCGTCACTTTCCATACCGTTGCCCGCGAAGGCGATGACGACACTGCCCTCCGGGGCAACCCGCCTGATGGTCGGCTTGCAGATGGCCAGGGTAAGCAGCCCGTCTTGGACGCAAGGAGCGCCCCCGTCATCCACTGTCATCTTGTAGAGGTAGAACTTGGGAATCCCGCCCTGCGCTTTTTTTGATTGCCTGCGCATATTCGGAGATTCTACCGGTCTCTTGGTATGGAAGCCAGGCCTAACGAGGCTGGTTATCCATCAGCATCTCGCAGAACTTCTGCACGGTCGGTCGCTGCTCATCCCTATTTGCCGGCTGACGTCGATAAGCATAGTCCGCCAATTCTTCCTTAGGTGAGCGGAATCGCTTCGCGGGCGATTGTTGCCAGCAGGGCTACGGTGTGCTAAGTTGCCCGGCATGAGCCAGCAAACCGAATCCCCCACGACCGAGGCTGGAGACCATTGCCCCATCTGCGGCGAAGCGGCGCTCGTGCCCTCACCATCCGGGATGAACTTGCTTTGCCACGCATGCAACCGAATCACCGTGCTGCCCCAGTCGCACAAGCCAGATGGCCGACCCGACGCCGCTGGACCGGGGCACACTGGCGGCAGAGCAAAAAAAGCGATTTCAGAACCGAAAAACCGCCCCAGCCGCCGAGCCGCCTGACTTTGCGCTGGGAGCCGTTTGCAGCCGGTCCTGACTGTAGTGCCATGGTTCCGCTGCTGCGGGCTGGTTCGGAGGTCCCTGAGAGTCTATGGACCAGGCTGGCGAGGCATTGCAGGCGACGGTCTGGTCCTGCGGCCGAGCCCGGAGCCCCACCGTGGTCCACCGCGCCGACCCGGAATCTCCTTTGACCGGAGCAGTCCATGGTCGGGGCGCCCGCTATGCCGGGCATTAGGGTGTTTTAGCTTGAGAGACTTTCTTGCCAGCGTCGTGGGTGCCGGCAACATGGGTGTGATGCATGCTGCTCNNTGGTCCTGACCTCGCCTCCGTACTGGACGCTCAAGGAATATCCCCACCGCGAAGGTCAGCTTGGGCTCGTCGAAGATTATGAGGCCTTCCATGACGAGCTCGACAAGGTATGGAAGCATTGCTTTCGCGTGCTGGTTCCCGGTGGCCGGCTCGTGTGCGTCGTCGGGGATGTCTGCCTGTCCCGCCGCAAGCATGGCAGGCATTCGGTCATGCCGATGCACGCCGACATCATTGTGAGGGTCAGGAAGGTCGGCTTCGACAACCTGACGCCCATTTTGTGGCACAAGATAACCAATGCGAGTTATGAGGTCGAGAACGGGTCCAGCTTCCTGGGGAAGCCCTACGAGCCCAATGCCATCGTCAAGAACGACGTCGAGTTCATCCTGATGCTCCGGAAGCCGGGCGGGTACCGCCAGCCTACCGATGAGCAGCGGGAAGCGTCCAGGCTCACTAAGCAAGAGCACCGGGAGTGGTTCCGGCAGGTATGGAACGACCCCAGGGGAGAATCCACAAGGCACCATCCGGCACCGCTCCCGGAGGAGCTGGCGCACCGCCTCGTGAGGATGTTCTCCTTCGCTGGCGATACCGTCCTTGACCCCTTCATGGGAACGGGGACGACTCTACTGGCTTCCGCCCGCTGCGGCCGGAACGCCATCGGGGTGGAGATCGAGCCGGCTTACGTCACGATGTCGAAGGAGAGGATCGAGAGGGATCTGGGGGCTATTTTCCGACCGGCAACGCCCGCCCGCGGCAT
>PMYF01000443.1:0-3904 GCA_003171295.1 Acidobacteriota bacterium
GGCCGCAAGCCCGTGACCCAGGAACTCCGCGTGGAGAACGCCGAATTGACCCCCAACGAGCGCGGCTTCCTCGACGTTGATGCTTACGGCAGAACTTTGGTGGCCACGATTTATGCGGTGGGCGACGTTACGGGAGGCCCGCTTCTGGCTCACGCCGCCACGTCGCAGGGTTTGGTCGCAGCCGAGAATGCCTGTGGACTTTACCTCCGCAAGAACGAGAGGATTATTCCCAATTGCATCTTCACCTCACCGGAAATTGGCGCTGTGGGGCTCAGCGAGCAGGAAGCCGGGGAGCAGGGCAGGAAGATCAAGACAGGGAAATTCCTACTGGGCGCCTCGGGGAAGGCGCTCGCGACCGGCGAGACGGCGGGTTTCGTAAAGTGGGTGGCCGATGCCGAAACCGGGCAGTTGCTGGGAGCTCATGCGGTCGGATCGCATGCCACCGACCTGATCGCCGAAGCCGTAGTGGCCATCCGGGCGGAACTTACGGCCACGGAACTTGCCCACACGATCCACGCCCATCCGACCCTGGCCGAAGTCTGGGTGGAAGCTGCGCACGTCCTTCAGGGCGAACCCTTGCACTCCGCCCCCGTTCGCAAGCCTGCAGAGAAGAGTTGAGAAGGAGGCGCACTCCACGTGAGGTGCAACACTGCGCCGGGCGGTGGAAATCCGGGGTGTCCTTCGCCAAAACGCGATAATGATGCGTTCGCTGCAAAAACAACCGCCCAAAGCCCGCAGTCTCGGCCCGTCGCTCGATGCCTTGGTCTCTGGTCCGTGATATCATCGGGCGGGTCGAGCCTTTGCGCCGACAAGCGCCCGCCTGGCGCGAGGCAGGTTGCAGTTTTCGAGGTAAGGGAACGGCAGGTCCAGGCTGCCCTCGGTTACGCAGCGCGCCGTTCGTAGCGATGATACAGGCCACCGACCTGCGGGATCTCCACGATCTGTCCCGCCTCCGGCCCCTGTACGACGCGAGTGGTCGGAGCGTCCTTGGCTAAAGATAGGTGAGTTCTCGAACCCAGACAGTAATCAAAATGGCTTTTCAGGATTCGTTGCAGATGCCTCTCTCCCAGCACGATGACGTGATCCAAGCCTCGCGCCGGATGGAGCCTGCCAGCCTTTCCGCAAACGGATTTTGCCAAGGGCTCTGCGGTGCTGTCAGGACTTCGGTGGTGCCCAGGTCTCTGAGCCGATTGCGGGAACATTCCCCATAGATCTGGTCGCGATCGCGGATCAAATACCGTGGCGCCGTGTCTTCGGGGAACGCTTTCAGGATTTGCTGAGCGGTCCAAGCCGCGGTCGGATGCTCCGTTACGTTGAAATGCACGACGCGCCGGCGGTGCTGCGCCAGCACCACAAAAACGAATAACACTCGAAAACGTGCGGTGGGCACCGTGAAGAAATCGACGGAGACCAAACCCGGGACATGGTTATTCAAGAAAGCCTTCCAAGTCTGGGAAGGGGGCTTGCGATGCTTGGGCATCAGTCGGGAAACCGTCCGCTCGGAAATCTCCATTCCCAACTTGACCAGTTCCCCGTGAATGCGAGGGGCGCCCCAATACGGGTTCGCGGTCGCCATCCGCTTGATTAAAGCTCTGACCTCCGAACTCGCTTGCGGCCGACCCCCCACTTTTCCGCTGCGAAATCCTGGCCGAATAGATTCGGAAGCCCATTTGCTGCCAGGCCACGACCGTGTCACCGTTGACCATGTGCAAGGCCTGTCGCCAAGGGGCCCAGATTTGGGAAAGCACCACCCAAAACACTCGGTCGCCCTTCTTCAATCTGGGCACTCCCTTCCTTCTCTTGAGCACTCCCAGCTGCTGTCGCAAAGCCAGATTCTCAAGTGCCAAGTCACAGCGCTCTCTAAGAGCGGCCCTAATCAAAATTCCCAGCCATTGCATTGCATCGATCATGGGTGGGAGTGTGGAGGGAAGCGGCTGAATAATCAATACTTTTCAAGCTGATGGAGTTTTGGCGAACCACAGGCAACTTTTCGGCATTGCTTTCGGCTTAACTCGCCGCCTCAACCTGGCAGATCTCGACGAGAATCACAGTGATATTGTCGGGCCCTCCGTTCTCATTTCCTCGTATAATCAAGTGGCTAGCCTTTTCGCCGAGGGGAATTTCCAGTTCCAGGATGTCCACTAATCCTTCCGGTGAAACCACCTTGTGTAATCCGTCGCTGCACAGCAAGAGCAAATCCTGAGGTTCTAAATCGATGGCCGTCATGATGACATTAATTTCAGGTTGTGCCCCCACCGCCTGCGTCAGGAACTCCTTGATTTGCGTGCTCACCAAAGAAGGGTCTTCACCCCGTTTGCGCAATTGATTGCCGATGGTCTGATCCTGTGTCAGCAAGATGAGGTTACCGTCGCGAAAGAGGTAAGCGCGCGAATCTCCGACCTGGGCCACTTCGGCTCGCGCCCCACACATGAGCGCTGCGGTCAGCGTGGTGCCCATCGTGCGGTTGTTCGCGTATTCTTGGGCGAAAGAGAAAACCGCTCGGTGAGTAGCCACGACCGCTTGTTGCAGAGCAGAGGACAAATCCGGTTGGTCGGTTCCGGCATCATGCATCTGGTGCACGATTTCCTTGGCCAGGTTTTCCACGCATGTGCGGCTAGCCACCTCGCCCCCATGGTGGCCGCCCATCCCATCGGCTACGGCGAGGAGCAAACCGGGCTCTTTGATGGATAACGTGCCCACCTCTCCGCTTTGAGGAGCGCCGCTGCCGTCCAGAGGAAGTACAAGGTGGTCATCTTCGTTGTGCCGCCGTCTTCGACCCACATCGGTGAGCGGGGCGACCCGGGCGCAGAGACCTCCGTCTTGGACAGTGAACGACCATGGTTGGGGGTCGTCGAACGCCATGTGAAATCCCTTCTCCCCCTCGTTGCCCTATCAAACTGAATCCGGTGGGTACATCACCTTTTGTCAGTTTATCCCAAACGTTTAGAATTGCAAGTCAACGCGTGCTTCCGCTATAGCCAGGCTCAGCGATACGCTTTGCAGGGGATTGTGGTAGACTATGTGGAGTCGTAGTCAACATGAAAAGCATCTCAGTTCTCTCGGGGTGTCGGGTCACTCGGCTCGTTTGCGTAGGAGGCGGATGAACTGCCGTTTCCCGTTTGACTTTGAACGCCAACTNNCTTTCTCACCCCACAGCATTTACAGCTCCAGGACCGGTTTATTGAAAGTGTGTTGGAGTTCAAGTTAGGCGCCCTGAGGTTCTGTCCATGGGGTTTCGCGGAAGTGCAAATCGACCGAGAAGCTCTTGCGACGGGGACATTCCTTCTGCCACGCGCCACCGGGCTATTCCCTGATGGCTTGGCATTCGAGATTCCCGACTCGGATCCCGCTCCGCCAGCACGATCACTGGAGCAAGCCTTCGGACCCGACCAGAACACTGTCGATGTTTACCTTGCAATTCCGCAATATCATGATCGTGGCCTCAACGTCACGATGGGTCAGAGAAACGGTGATACGCGCTATCAAGCCGAGGTTGCCCTGCTGCGCGATGAGAATTCAGGACTGGCAGAAAGGCCGGTGCAAGTCGCCAAGAAGAACTTTCGGTTGCTTGTGGAGGGAGAACCCCGCCAGGGAAGTAGTTCCTTGCGCATCGGGCGTGTCAAGAAAACCACCGCAGGAACCTACCAGTTGGACTCGCAATTCGTTCCACCCGTACTCGATCTTTCGGTGAGCGAATACTTAATGGCGATTCTGCGCCGGCTGGTTGAGATTCTGGCCGCCAAGACCAATGTGCTTTCGGGTACGCGCCGGCAAAAGAATCAGAGCCTGGCAGACTTTACTGCGTCCGACATTGCGAACTTCTGGCTGCTTTACACTGCGAACAGCTATTTCCCAATCCTGCGGCACCTGTTTGAATCAAAGAAGGGGCATCCGGAAAGCTTAT
>PMYF01000443.1:3959-24454 GCA_003171295.1 Acidobacteriota bacterium
ACTTCTAGAGACCGTGGTTCCCAGCAACGTCGTTTCGCTGCCGCTGAAACTCACGCAGCCTTCGATCTTTGCTACGGCTCTTGCGAACGACAAGTATCTGCTTAACACTCGGATGTACTTGGCGGTCAGTGCAGATCTGGGCGAGGCGGACTTGCTCAAAAGAGTTCCTCAACTTGTCAAAATCTGCTCCGCCACACACATTGAAACACTCATTCGCCAGGCTCTTCCTGGGATGCTGATGGTACACGTCCCTTCCCCGCCAGGCTCAATTCCCATCAAACTCAACTACCAGTATTTCAGCTTGAATCAATCCGGGATCGCGTGGGAGGCCATACAGCGAGCTCGAAATGTTGCGGCCTACGTCCCCGGAGACATTCCCAACCCCCAACTGGAACTGATTATCCTCCTCCCGCAGGCGGAATGATCCCCCGCCGGAATCGAGCGAGTCCTCGTCTTGAGTGTTCGAGGGGGATTAGTGGAGCCAAGGGGGCGGTGGGTCCGGAGCTTGTTAAGGCTTTGGATTTCTGTGGAAGCCTCCCCTTGTTGCGATCCGATCAACTACCAGCGCGCATTCCCTCTTAGTGCTTAAGGGCAAAGAATAGGATTAATACCACGGCGGCAAGGAACAAGCCTCCTAGAATCAGGAGCAGCACCAAGGATTCCCCCCGTTTCCTTGTCCCAGCGGGCATTGCCTGCGGGGCTGGCACGGCCATCGGCTGCATCTGCGGTATGGCTGGCGGAGGAGCCATGGCATAAGCGGGAGATGGTGGTGGCTGATACTGCGGAGGTTGCGGCATCGCCACTTGGGGGTAAGCCACTTGCGGCACCGCCGGTAGAGGCGGAGGAGCCCCTGCAACCGCAGGGTAGCCATAGGCGGGGGGCGGAGCCGCCTGCGGAACTGCTTGCGGTGGTGTTGGGGGCAGCAATCGGGGAGCTTCAAAGATACTTGTATATTCTCCAGGCTGGCGAGGCTGGGGCGGAGGCGGTGCTGGCTGTACGGTGCGTGGGGGCGTAGCGGCTGGCGGCACAGGAGCCGCCGGCCGGGGCGGCTGCCGAAACAACATCGTGAATTCGCCGGGCCCTCTTTTGCCAGGCTCCGCTGCGGGCGGAGGACTTGACGGTTTGGGCGGTTCAAGCACTGGGGCTCCCGGTGTTGCCGTCGGCGGCTTATAGCCCTGCATCATCCGTGTTAGCTCCCCAGGCCCCTTCTTTGATGCGCCCCGCAGAGGTGCAGGCGGTTGGGAAGGGCTTCCAATACCGGGGGACCGCGTCCCCCCCATCGGATCACCGCTACTCTTGAATGATTGTGTATACTCACCGGGACCCGGCGAATCGCTATGAGATGCCGGGAATGCTGGAGGTTCTTGGGCATGACCTCGCGATCCCGATCCAGCCGGCGGCATCGTCGGCCCTTGGCTTGGTCCTGACAGCGGCGGCTCGGTCTTGGAAGGGGCGTGAGCACCGGCTTGAAAGATGAGGGTGAATTCACCCGGCCCCTTCTGGGCTGGCGAAGCAGGGGGTGGCGCCGGGGGCATGGTTACCCCAGGTGGAGGAGGCGGGGCCGCAGGCGGCTCCGTTTTTGCCATGGGTGCGCGGAACATTTGTGTGAATTCCCCAGGGCCGGCTTTCACCCCCGGGGGCTGCGGCGAAGACGCATTCGGCGCCCGTGCGGGGGGCGGGGATGAGGCAGAGGGCTGCTCAACTTTGCCCGTGCCCGTGGCAGAGAACATTTGCGTGAACTCGCCGGGGCTCGCTTGCTCACTAGGTGGAGGAGGTACACTCGTCGGCCCAGGGGGCTGCAGCGGCGAGCCCGCACGCGGTGGTTGCTTGCGGCTCTGGTAAACTACCTCAAAACCATTCGGAACTTGACCTCGGGGGTGCTTGTCAGGAGGCTTTACCGCAGGCTCTGGCATTAACTCCGGGTTGGGCGGGGGCGCCGGAGGGGCCGCCTTCGATCCGGCGATCTCCTTCCCGAAAAACATTCCTGTAAATTCCCCGGGACTTTTCTTAGCTGGCTTCTGTGAAGCCGGAGGCACAGACGGTGGTGGGTGAGGAAGGGAAACATCATCTTTTGGCACGGATGACACAGGGGGCTTCGTCTTACTTCCAGGAGCGCTGAACATGCGCGTGAACTCACCGGGTTCATGCTCGCTTTCCAGCGGCTCCGTCGGCCTCTGCGACAGCGGGGTCCCCCCTTCGGCTGGTGTGTTCCCGGGATAAGGAGCGGCCGGCTGCGGCCAGGCAGATTGAGAAGAGGCGAGAATAGATGTTTCGCTTGTTGAGGATAGCAAATCATCAGGGTTCAACCCAGGAAACCTCTGATTCGAGCCAGGTTCGCCCTGAGAAGGCCCTGCGGAAGTTCTCCTGTCTCCTTGTGAAGCTGCGACCGACTGAAGCCAATTACGAAGGTCCAAGCACTCCGGCAAATCCGCTGTCACGATGAATACGCGGTCTTCTACAAGTCCCATTTCAAGAAAGTGTTCGGTTCCTGGGGCGCCCGCCCCGGGGAGATACTTGAAAACCATGGGCGCCAAATCAGGTTGATGTGGAGGAGTCCGTCCGGGCAAGAGCTGGTGCAGCAGGACTGGCTGGCCGGTCGAAGTGTCTTGCGCCCGGAAAGACATCGTTTCCTCCACTTCCAACTTGGAAACGATCAGGTATTTTTCCAGGAAGCTCATGATTAGGGTCCCGCCTGAATGCATTCTATAATATCATAAACGAGGTTCGCAAGGTTTGTTCCTGCCCTTGGGTAAAGGCGCTGTCATGCAGCCAAAACTCAATCAAAGTCACACCCACCCACGGGACTTTTCGTTCGTTGAAACACTGGGTGATAGCCAAAGTCTGTCGCCTGATGCCAAGATGTTGTACTATTGGCGACGAATCGTACAGGAAATAAACTCCCATATATGGTAGGCTTTGGGTACGCTAGCGTCGCCATTCTGTTGCCATCTTCGGGGCCGCCCTTTAATCGGCCTGAATAGAGTGGCCCTACGGGTCAGGGGGCGTGGGATCCTGGACGGAGGATCTGAAGATCGTCGGACAGGCAAGGGGAAGACCTACCTGATAGCGACTAGCCGAAAACTGCCGGGTTGACTCCATGAAGCAACTTTCAAAAGTTGTGTGGTCGGAGGGCATGCACCTCGGGCCGCATCACTTTCAAGTGCAAAGCCGCTTTTTCGAAGAGATCACACACTTCGGGATCTCGGAATTGTGGTTCGAGCCCTATGGAATCGTAGGTCTGGAACTTGATGCAGAGGCATTGCGTAACGGCACCGTGTCCGTAGTCCATGCGCGAGGGATCTTCCCGGACGGACTACCCTTCAGCATGCCAGAGAGCGATCCGCTGCCTGCCCCGCGCGGTATTGCCGATTTATTTCCGCCGACTCGGGAAAGCTTGACCGTGCTCATGGCGATCCCGCCACACCGGCTCGGTGCGCCGAACTGTGCTCTAACCGATCAAGATCAGAGCGGGCCAACGCGTTTCATCGCCGAATCCGCCATGTTTCCTGATGAGAATACAGGCGCCGATGAAAAAGCTTTGAAAGTTGGGCGAAAGAATATGCAAATCCTCCTTGACACTGAGGATACCGGAAATATGCAGACTCTGCCCATTGCCCGCATCCGAAGGGATGGGTCGGGCAATTACATCTATGACGAAGACTTTATTCCCCCCTGCACTCAGATCAGCGCCAGCCCAACCCTGATGTTGATGACCCGTCGGTTGATCGAAATTCTTCAGGAGAAGAGTGCGACGATTTCTCTTGATAGCAGAGGGAAGGGGAAATTTCAAATCGGCTTTTCAGCGCAGGAGATTGGACAATTCTGGTTTTTGCATGCCATCAACTCCAGCCTGGGGCCCCTCCGCCACCTTTTCTTTACCAAACGCGGGCATCCGGAAGAACTCTTCCTCGAACTCCTTCGNNTTCGCGGAGATTGAGAAGCACATCCGCGAACATCTCGACCTTCTGGCGCCTTCGAATTGCCTTTCCATTCCGCTTGCATCTGTCGCCAACTACTTCTATGAAGGCGCCATCACGGATCAACGTTGTTTGGACCGCGCACGCTGGATGATTTCCATGCACGCGGCGTTGGGCGATGCAGAAGTCATTACCCGGACGCTGCAACTGGTAAAGGTTTGCTCCGCGCAATTCGTTCCCCAACTGGTTAAGAGGGCGCTGCCCGGCATGGAATTGACGCACGTTCCGGTTCCTCCCTCCGCCGTAGCCCGGCGGGTCGAAAGCCAATACTTTTCGGTTAGCCGCGCCGGGCCGTGCTGGGATCACATCGTTCAAACTCGTCGCGTGGGAATCTACGTTCCGGGTGACATCCCCAACCCGGAAATTGAATTGCTCGTTATCCTGGAATCCTGAGAGGTCAGGCATGGGTGGACAACAGGCTGGCGTATCGCCGACACAGGGCGCCGGATCCGTTTTTTCTGCAACCGTGGCCGGACGCACGAATCTGGCATTGATTTACCAGGAAATCCTGACCGCTATTACGCGTTTTCGCTCGAACCGCCAGGCGGTCGCGGACGCCGGGTCATTTCGAAATCAGATCAAGGCTGCGATCGGTGCGGCGGAATCGGAAGCAACACGGAAGGGCTACGCCCCTGACGATGTGCGTCTGGCCACTTTCGCGGTCGTCGCTCTCCTGGATGAATCAATTCTCAACTCAAACAATCCTATTTTCGCAGATTGGCCGCGGATGCCCTTGCAGGAAGAATTGTTCGGCATGCACACCGCCGGAGAAATGTTCTTCAGTTGTATCGACCGGCTGTTGGCGAAAAGCAATTCCGCGCAAACGGCAGATTTGCTGGAAATCTATGCCCTCTGCCTGCTGCTCGGTTACCGGGGACGTTACAGTGTTAGCGGTCAAGAGGGCGTACGTGTGGTCGCGTCCACGGTGATGGAAAAGCTACAACATCTTCGGGGCGGACCGCGCCCGCTGGCTCCGAACTGGGCGCCTCCACAAGATGCGGTCCATCAACAAGCCTCCGATCCCTGGGTTCGAGCTTTCCTCTTTGGCACGCTGGGAGCCTTGCTTTTTGCGATTGTGTTTTTTGTGGGTTTCAAAATCGTGCTCATTTCCGGGGCATCAGGATTACACTCGATGGCTCCGCTTACGTCCCGTTAGGGAGTTCCCGTGAACACCAAATTGAAATATTGGATCGCTGCGCTTGCTCTTATCGTGTGGTGGGTCCTGGCTTGGTTTATGGGATGCTGGTTGCATTTGCAGGGGAGTAGCCTTTGGATGCTCCGGATTGCACTTGCCCTTCTTGGCGTAGCAGCGTTTATCGTCGTGGTTTGGTGGTTCCGAGTCAAGGACAAGGAACGCGCGGAAATGACCCCCGCCGGAGCGGTGGGAGGGGATGAAATTGACAGCCTGATTCGGGAAGCGGAGATGCGGCTTCAGGCATCGCAATTGGGCCGTGGTGCCAGGATCGGCAGCTTGCCTCTCTACCTTATCCTGGGTGAGAGCGGCTCAGCCAAAACCAGTGTCGTCCTGCATTCCGGGCTCGAACCTGAATTGCTGACGGGTCAGACCGTTCAGGACAAAGTCCCGGTCCCCACTCGTACGGCGAACCTCTGGTACACCCGGCAATTCATCTTTGCGGAAGCCGGTGGCCCGATGCTGCAAGACCGTCCCAGGTGGGCCAAATTTGTGAAGAAGTTGGCGCCACGCCAGCTTCACTCGGTATTTGGAAAGGGCACGCCCTCCCCCCGAGCCGCCTTGGTCTGCGTGGACAGCGAAAGCTTTATGAAGGCAGGCGCTCCCGAAGCCTTGGCAGCCAGCGTCGAGCGGATACGGACACGCCTTCGCGAAGTCTCGCAATTGCTGGGCATCAGCCTCCCGGTCTATATTCTTTTCACGCGGGCCGATCGCCTGCAATTCTTTCAGGATTACGTTCGCAATCTTACCCATGACGAGGCTACGGTAGTTTTTGGTGCGACTTTGCCCATGGTCACCTATTCCACTGGCGTGTACGCCGAGCAGGAAACCGCCAGAGTCGCAGGGGCGTTCGACAACCTTTTTCAATCTCTTGCGGATCGGCGCGTAAATTTGCTTGCGCAGGAGTTTGATGCCACCAAACTGCCCACCATCTATGAGTTCCCCAGGGAGTTCAGAAAACTACGGACTTTATTAGTCCAATTGCTTGTCGACCTATGCCGGCCAAGCCAATTGCGCACGGGCCCATTCCTTCGCGGCTTCTACTTCACAGGCGTGAGACCTGTTACGATCACGACAGCGGGACCCACGCTTGCCCGGGAGGAACCGATCGCCCAACCCTCCGCCTCGAGGGGCGAGATGGGTGCAACCGGAATCTTCGATATGAGGAAGGCGAGGGCCCTGACGGCCCAGCAAACCCAGGCTCCGGAAGCGGGGGAAACCCGCAGAGTCCCCCAGTGGGTCTTTCTGCCCCATTTGTTTAGTGACGTGCTTCTCAAGGACACCTCCTCCCTTGGTGCCAGCGCCTCCAGCACAAAGACCAGTCTCTGGAGACGAATCCTGCTCGCTACTGCGATGCTGTTTCTCCTGATTTTCATCATTGGCTTTATCGTCTCATTCGTTCGGAATAAGAACCTGGAAAGCCAGGTGGTCACTGCCGCCCAAGGGATTTCGGATGTTCAGTTGACCGGTCAACAACTGCCCTCACTGGACATGCTGAGCAAGCTCGAAACACTTCGGCAGTCCGTCGAGACCTTGTCGGACTACCAACAGGATGGCCCGCCCCTAAGTATGCGGTGGGGATTGTACGTTGGGGATTCCCTTTATCCCGATGTCCGGAGGATCTACTTCCAGCATTACCAGCACCTGCTGTTTGGACAGGCGCAGGCGAGTCTCGTGCAGACTCTCTCTTCGCTTCCCGGCGCACCCGGACCCAACGATCAATATGGGGTCGCCTACGATACTTTGAAGGCTAACCTCATTACGACCTCCAATCACGACAAAAGCACCAGCCTATTCCTTTCACCCGTCCTTATGAAAGCCTGGGTTGCCGGTCGGGACATCGATCAAGACCGTGTGCAACTGGCTCAAAAGCAGTTCGACTTCTACAGCGAGCAGTTGAAAATTCAAAACCCATACTCCTCGGAGTATGACACGCTGGTTGTCGCCCGCGCTCGCAGTTACCTCTCCCAATTCTCGGGCGTGGAGCGCGTATACCGGTTCGTACTGTCAGAGGCTGATAAGGCCAATCCGCCGATCAACTTCAACAAGAAATTCCCTGGCTCTGCGGAGGTCGTTGTTGACCGAACTGAAGTGAGAGGCGCCTTCACCAAAGGCGGCTGGGCCTTCATGCAAAACGCCTTGCAGAATCTGCCCAAGTATTTCAGTGGAGAGCAGTGGGTTCTGGGGCAGGAAAGTTCTTCCAACATCGACTTGGCAAAGCTCGCCACGGATCTGCGCAGCAGATATCAACAAGACTTTATCGAGCAATGGCGTTCCTTTCTGAGAAACGGGAATGTGGTCCGTTACGGTGGCCTTGCGGACGCGGCGCAAAAGCTCTTGAAGCTTTCCGGCAACCAGTCCCCGCTCCTGGCTCTGTTCTGCATCACGGCTCAGAACACTTCGGTCAACCAACCCGATGTTGTCAAGGCGTTCCAGGCTGTCCAGGCTGTAGTTTCACCTAACTGCCAAGATCAATATATTGGGGGCGCCAACCAGCCTTACATCGCGGGTCTCAGTGGCCTCCAGGGCTGCCTGGACCGGGCCAACAATAGCCCGGGCGACAAGGATGCCGCGAAGGCCCAGTGCCTAAACGACGCTTCCAACGCCCAACAGGCCGCGCGGCAGATCGCCCAAGGATTCAAAATTGATCAGGAAGGCCACGTCGACCAGACGGTCCAGAATCTGCTCTTAGCCCCCATTACGTCGATTGCGGCAGTCCTGAAACCTGGTCCGGTGAGTGGCCAGGGTTTGTGCGCTCAGATGGGCCCGCTCGAATCCAAGTTTCCCTTCAACCCCCAAGCTACCCTGGAAGCTACTCCGCAAGATCTGGCGATGGTTTTTGACCCCACCAACGGCGCGTTGGCCCAGTTCTACAACTCTGCCCTGAAGAACCTTCTCCTCCCTCAGGGGATGGGTTACATTGTCAATCCCTCGGCGACGCAGGCGGTAAATCCCGCCTTCTTCTCCTTCTTTAATCGCGCCACCGGTGTGCAGCGGTCACTCTACGCAGGCGCCCCCGGGCAACTTCAATTCAAATACGCGCTTCGTCCACATCCGACGGAGAGCGTCAGTAGCGTCTCCATGAATATTGACGGCCAAGTCCTGAGCTATGCCGGTGGCAATTCTTCGTTCCAGCAGTTTACGTGGCCAGGAACAGGCCAGGGCGTCAGGCTCACGGTGAAGATTCAAGGTGGGTCCGAATTGGGATTCCCAAGCTACAACGGAACATGGGGAGTCTTCCATTTCTTTGCAGATGCTGACAAGACTCTGCAGAATGGCAATGTATACAACGTGGAGTGGGTCCTGCGCGTCGCTGGGGGGCGCCCCGTAACCGCTCCTAATGGAAAGCCCGTAACCGTGCAGTTCGACCTGGATACCCTCGGAGCCCTTCCCATTTTGCAGAAGGGCTTCTTCTCCTCGTTGCGGTGTGTATCGAACGTGGCACGCTAAGGCAAATTCCATAAGGCAGCTGAGGAGTATTGGGAGCCGCCCCGTGACCTGATCCTGTGCAACTGGGGGCCCCGGCTGAAGCCGCTTTGCAATGGAGCCGGGCGAATGGGCCATGGCGGCCTGACGCGGCAAGGATCCGGCTGCGTTGCGCATGTGAAAACCGTGCTACGCAAGGGCTTTGGAAAACCTTCCGGGCGACTCCGTAAGATTCCGGTTGATTTCTCTGCCCTGATTGAATAATTCTATTCAACGCGTACCGCTGGTAAGAAGGCGTAGCACAGGGTCCTATTGGTGCCATTGAAACTCCGCAGCAAGTCCTTTGGGCTCCATTCATTGAAGGGTGGAGCGGATGAATTATTTGAGGAGGTGGGATGACAGACAGCGAACTTCTCGAGCGTATGAACGACGCTCTGCAACAAATCAGGGAAGAGATTGAGGCGCGGGGGGCACTACTCGAGCTCGATACGAAACCCGATTTCCGCTGGGCAGGCGTAGCTCGCCTTCCTGCCGGCAAGTTATTGATCCAAACCCAAAAGACGGGACGACAAGCGGCCCCAGAAAGTAGAAAGCCCGTGGCGGAAGCCTTCGCTGACTTGACCCTGGAGGGGCGGTTCCTTGCGCGCGTTCTCTTCTACCCGGACAAGACCGAGGTAGAACTCCCGGGAGGGGCCCGTAGAGCTTTGGATCATTCGGGCGTTGTCAAGATATTCAGTTCTCTGTAACTGGCCTGCGCCGAAGTCCCCGATTCCTCTGGATCATCGTGTTGAAACCCTTGGATTGGGAAGGGGACTTGTCGTTCTGCGGCCATGCGTACCCTTGGAGTTTCGCGGTGATGGCAACGAACCCTGACCACACGTGATTCTCCCTGGCCGCTGATCTCCTCCCGAATCCCCGTTACCCAGTCGGAGGAATTTGGGGCCTTTCTGAGCTCGTCACGGTCTCCCGGGAGCCAGCGTGAGGAGGCCTTCGCCTGGCCCGAAATTCTCACCAAGCTGGGACGCATTGGGGAAATTGGCGGAAGGGCGGGGCTTAACAGGCTGCGGAAAAACCCGTCGGGACGGTCATTGTGAGGAGCCGCAGGCGACGAAGCATCTCGCATTGCCATGAAAATGCGCAGAGCGAGATCCTTCGCTCCGCTCAGGATGACAGCGAAGGGCTCAGGATGACAGCATGGAAGCGTATTTCCGCAGCCTGTGAAGTGACTGCACTGTGGTAAGGAAAGATTCCCATGCCTAATCCCCCTGCGCGCGTGGCGTTCAATCCGAACATCAACCCGCAGTTCAATCCCAACATCAACCCGAAGGCGAACGTATCGGTCAATCCTATGTTTGATCCCTGGATTAACCCGCAACGAAACACCTGCATCAACCCGAAAATCAACCGTTCCTTGGATCCGCTCTACACGACCTCACTCAATCCCACGGCCAACTCTTTGCTCGACCCTAAACAAACCTCAAAATTTTCCGGGTTACGTCGTTGGACGCCTGATTCGGAATTGATCGGTTACATCGTTAACACCCATAACAAGGCTGTGCTCCTGCTGTTTGCCAAAGACCTTGAGTGGACAGGCTTCGCGGTTAACAACAACCGGCAGGGATACAACATTTTCGACCTGGGAGGCGAGTGGAAAAGCTATCTTCTGAAGAACGCTGCGGGTGGCCTAAACGAATTCAATCTGGAGGGTGATTGGGTAGCGTTCATCATGTAACTGCCGCTGCTTGCCCAGACGTATAATTTCCCCGGGAAGTTCTTGCCGGAACTGTGACCCCGTCGAATTGTGAACTGCGCGCGCCTCTTGCGAAGCCGCTGCAGGGCAGTGTTAAGGGCGATTCAGGGCTTGGATGCAGGAAGCAATGAGCGTACAATTTTCCAGGTCATTCAAATCCTAGCTTTTGGGGAAATTTCAAATTGCAGAGGTGAGGAGCATCCCCATGCCGGATCGTAACTCTTTTGGTGAGATTCATCTCGACGTGACCGCAGGCAGTGAGCGGGTCCAGGCAAAACCTGGGTCCGAAACCCCCTTCCGAGTTGCGATTCTGGGGGATTTCAGTGGTCGTGGGAGTCGCAAGCAAATCGAAATCGGTGAGGCGATGGCGAATCGACGGTCCACGCGGATTGACTGCGACAATTACGATTCCGTTTTCGCTAAGATGTCGCCCCGGTTAGACCTCCTATTGGGTGGAAAGGATGGCTTTCCAATCTCCCTGAAGTTCAGTGATTTGGAGGAGTTTCATCCCGACAGTCTCTTCCGGCTGGTCCAACTGTTTCAAAAGCTGCGCGACACACGTGAAAAACTCAGCGACCCAGAGACTTTCGCGCAGACCGCGAGCGAACTCGGCATAAGAGGAAGCCAGTCAGGGGCGGCTGCGCCGACCCCGGTGGAACCTCAAAGGGATTCGAGTGCAGACGCACAGCAAGCCGTCTCAGGAAACCTCCTAGACCAAATGCTGGAGGCGACGGAACAGAAAGCGGACCAGCCTCGTCCTTCCCGCATACCCGACCCATGGACCTCCTTGGTCCGCAGAATTATTGCTCCGCACATTGTCCCCAAGGCTGATCCTCGGCAGGCCGAGGCGCTGGGACTGCTCGACCTGGCGACGAGCGCACAGATGAGTGCCCTTCTTCACTTGCCCGAGTTTCAGGCCATTGAGTCCGCATGGCGCGCCGTCTTCTTCCTGGTCCGCAACCTTGCAACAAGTTCCCGGCTCAAGCTGCTGCTTATCGACGTCAGCAAGGAGGAGCTCTCTCGAGATCTCGCTTCCTCACAGGATCTCAGTTCCACAGGGACCTATAGGCTGCTGGTGGAGAAGACTGTGGGGACTCCCGGCGCTGAGCCCTGGGCCATTCTGGCTGGGAACTATACCTTCGACTCTTCCCGTGAAGATGCTGAACTGCTCGGTCGCATGGCGAAGGTGGCCGCAGCGGCGGGCACTCCCTTCATCACCGGTGCAAGCCCAGGTCTATTGGGTTGTGATTCTATTGCGGACTTGTCAGATCGGCGCAAATGGACGAAGCAGCCCGTCCCGGAGGCCGTTGCAGCCTGGACAGCTCTGAGGCGTCTGCCGGAAGCACGTTATCTGGGATTGACCTTGCCCCGCTTTCTTATTCGCTTGCCTTACGGGAAGGAAACAGAATCGACCGAACTCTTTGATTTCGAGGAAATCCCTGATCCCGCTGCCCACGGCGATTATCTGTGGGCGAACCCGGCCTTTGCAGCTACTTTGTTGCTTGCACAGACTTTCACTGAGCAGGGGTGGGAACTCCGTCTTGGAACCCTCTCGGAGATCCATGGCTTGCCCATTCACATTTACACCCTGGAAGGTGAGTCGAGAACTAAGCCGTGTGCGGAAGTTCTGATGACCCAGACGGCAGCAGAGGAGATGATTGAGAGAGGGTTTATGCCACTGGTTTCCTTGAAGGACCAACCTGTCATTCGTTTAGTACGCTTCCAATCACTAGCTGACCCGCCGAGTGCGCTCGCTGGGCGATGGAGCCTCTAGATTGATTTCTCGAAAAGCGCACGCACTTCACCTATCACGGCTTCTTTCATCACGTTCGACCCCTAGGTAGCTTGGCTGCCGGTCGCGGCTTGTGCCAAACTCTGATTCGGAGGCTGAAGGGCACACATGGAAGAACCCCGAGTGACATCGTACGACAACGTGGCCTACCCATCCTTTCCTATCAATTACACCCATCCTGACCGGCTGGCAACCGTGGCGACACTTTTCGGCATGAAACCCGTTCCCGTCGAAAAGTGCCGGGTCTTGGAACTGGGGTGCTCCGATGGCGCGAACTTGTTGGCCATGGCGGTTGGCCTGCCGCACAGCGAGTTCGTTGGCGTGGACTTCGCGGGGACTGCGATTGCCAGAGGCCGCGCCCTAGCGGCGGAAGTGGGGCTGAAGAACCTAACCCTCCGGCATCTCGACCTGCTGGAGATGGCCCAGGATTACGGGAGGTTTGACTACATCATTGTTCATGGCCTGTACACCTGGGTCCCCCAGCCGGTGCGGGAGCAGATCCTGTCCATCTGCAAAGGGAGTCTTGCTCCGCACGGCATCGCCTATGTCAGCTACAACACCCTTCCAGGTTGCTATTCCCGACTGATGATTCGTGAAATCATGTTGTTCCACAATCGGGACTTCAGCGAACCGCAGCAGCAGATGCAACAAGGCATGACGCTGCTCAAGCTTCTTGCCAACTCGATGGAAGAGCCTGAAATATACACCAAGACCCTTTGTGACGAGGTGGAACGCATGTCCAAAAGGGCGAAGGAAGCTCTTTACCATGACGAGTTAGCGGAGGTTTTTGAACCGATCTACTTTCGCCAGTTCATGGATGATGCCCGCCGGCATGATTTACAGTTCTTGGGCGAGGCCGATTTTTTCGAAATGCTTCCGCGGGGGCTCAAGCCGAAGGCGAAAGAGGTCCTCGACAAGATCTCGGATGATATTGTCTTGTCGGGACAATACTTGGATTTCATGCGCGGGCGGTGTTTCCGCAAGACACTCTTGTGCCACCCGGATGTGCCTCTGAATCGCGTCCAAAAACCGGACTGTGTAAAGTCGTATTCCGTATCGTCCGCCACAAAGCCCGATTCGATTGCCCCGAGTTTTGAGGCGGGGGCTCATGAGTCTTTCCAAAGTGGTGCCGGGGCAAAACTCACCACCGCTGACCCCTTAGCACGGGCCCTGTTCTGGTACCTCATCGAGAGGGGGCCAGAGCGAATCCCCTTCGAACGGCTGGTTACGGAGGTTGAGTCGCGCGCAAAGCAAAGTTTTGGATTCGTCCCGAAATCGGACAGGGACGTCCGTTCGGATCTCGCAGAGTTCATCTGGATGAGCTACTCTGCAGGTCTTTTGGATCTGCACGTCCACGTCCCGCCCTTTGTTGTGCACGTCAGCGAAAGGCCCCTGGCAAGCCCCCTGGCCCGAGTGGAGGCTCGGCACGGTGATGTTGTATCGACGCTTCACCATCGGAGCTTGAAACTGGGGGACTCCATACAACGCGGGCTGATTATGCTTTTAGACGGTACACGCGATCGGAGTGCTTTACGCAGAGACCTCAAAGAACTTTTTGAATCGGGTTCTCTCGCTTTGTTGGATGAAAACATTAAGCCGGTCACTGACATGAATGCAGTGACAAAGAGAATTGACGATGAACTCGACGAGGTGCTGAATCAGATTGCACGAACAGCCCTGCTCATGGGGTAAATCTCCATGGACGGGGTAATTCGGCGTGCGACGAAAAGCCCTCTATCTATCGCGGATTCCCATCGTAGTGACCCACAAGGTTTTGAAAGGTGTCAATCCTGATGCCACTTTATCTTCAAGAGTCAGAAGATTTTGAGTATCTGCGCAACTATTTGCGGGCTGCCGGCTTCAATGAGAAGTCGATATGCAATCGGTTGGACATCAAAGGACTTAATGAACTCCTTTCGGATAACCGGACGCGTGGGACTCTCGCGAAAGAGTCTGATGAGTTAGGTTTCTTAGCCCGTCTGTTCCTGTTCGGGGAATTCTTGAAGATGGAGGAGCTGGGTTCCATCTTTGCGTCGCGCATGTTGGAGGCCCTGACGAACTTGGGTCTTTTGACCGAAGAGCCCGCGGACGGCAATGGCATGTTTAGCCCGGTGGCGCTCTATCCCGTCGGGCCTCTTTTCATTGTCTCGGACCGATGGTGCGAGCTGAACGATAAAGATCTTGTACTTCCTGAGGATTTTGTGTTTCCGGCGATCACTCCCAACACATCACAGTTCTTGGCGACTTTGCCGTTGAGCCCTTGCGATAGTTTCCTTGAACTCTGTTCCGGAACGGGCGCGGCGGCCTTGGCGGCTTCACGATATGCCCAGCACGCCTGGGCTATTGACATTACGGAGCGGTCGACGCAAATGGGGGAGTTCAATCGTTTGCTGAATGGATTAAACAATGTCGCGGTGCTGAAGGGCGACCTTTATGAAAGCTTGGGAGATCTGAGGTTTGATCGCATCGTTGCTCACCCGCCTTACATGCCAGTGCTGCACCCGGTTCAGATCTTTTATGATGGTGGGGTGGATGGAGAGCAGGTGACGCGACGCATTGTTGAGGGTTTGCCTCGCTTTCTGAGACCGGGCGGGAGCTTTTATTGCTTGGCACAGGGGTCAGACCGGAAAGGCGAGGCCTTTGAGCAGCGTGTCCGGGGTTGGTTGGGTGAAAGCCAGACGGACTTTGACGTGGCAGTCGTTGAAAGACGCCCACAGGACCCTCAAGATGCGGCAATACAGTATGCCGTCAAGTCAAAAGGGGGAAGCCAGGCCGCAAGCCAAATGCGCGACGCCCTGTCGAGTCTCGGCGTCGAGTCGATGGTTTATGGATGGATCGTCATTCAGAGAAGGAAAGATGAGCGGAGAGTGTTCACCGTCCGACGGGCCGCCGGCCCGGGAACAAGGCGCGAGGAAATTGTCTGGCTTCTCAAGTGGGAGATCTTTGCAGCCAACCCGTTGGCGCTGGAGGCCCTTCAGGGGATGGTCCCTGTCGCCAGGCGCTCTCTCGAGCTTCGTACGATGCACCGAATGAAGGATGGGGACTTGGTGCCTGACCAATTCACGTTGCACACGGATGAGCCCTTCAGCATGGACTGCAAAGTGCAGCCTTGGGTAGGCTTCCTGATCCCACAATGTGATGGGAAATCAACCGTCCGCCAGCTTTTTGAAATCTGTAAGGCGAACAATCTTATCCATCCGGACACCCCTTCAGAGGAATTTGCCAAGCTGCTCATGATCCTGATCTCAGGAGGTTTCCTGGAGGTAGCTGACTTTTGCCCACCGAATCCGCAGGCCGGGGAGAAACCCCTTACCGACGCGCATGATCACCTTCAGCATCAAGCTCTGTAGATATGGCAATGCGCTCACCCTATGGGCACCGCGAGAAACCCTTCGGCGAGTCTCTGGGTGGGCCTGTGGGAAGAGATCTGCTGAAAGAGGATGTTGGGCCGCAGTGCGGGCAAGGGGCTCGCGCCTCCTCCTAGTGGCCGAAAAATTTCTCCAAGGTTTCAATCTCGCGCTCCGCCATACCCATAAACTTCTTCGCTGCCATAGGGTCCGCGGCCTTCATCGCCGCGTCAAACTTATCCATATATATTCTCATACGGGACTGCGAGGCAGTAATATCTGCTCGCAAATTGTTACCTTCGGCCGCCATGCGCTTGCGCAAGTTCTCCACATTATCGTTCTCGGTCTGGGCACGGACGCCCAGCTTGGTCTGAAGATCTCCCAGTTCCTCAAGTTCCTGAGCGCTGCTGGCGTGGTTCGCCGCGGGGGGTTGCACAACCTGGCCTGCCCCACCAGCCGCTGGGGGAGAAAGGACCTGCCCTCCCCCCGCCGCCAGATTGGCCGTCAGATTGGGAGGAGTGTCGTGGTTCTTCGGGGACTTGTTTGCGGTATGCGTCGTGCTCCCGCCTCGATTGACCGGGATCCCGGTGGCCGGCAACGCGGTAGATGGGCTCGCTGAAGCTCCCGATTCCACTTGAGGGTGGCTAACATTTCCCGCGACGAATGCGCCGGTGGGTTGAGTTGCATCGGGGCTTGGAGAGGTTGAAACGGTGGAGGAATTCGGTACACCCGTCAGCGGCTGCGTGCTGGTGTCGGCTGGTGGGGTGTTAGGCGCTCCGGTATTGGGCGTAGCGGTCGTGGTCACCTGAGCAGTTTGGTCTCCGCCGGCTCGGGTCCTCAGGATGCGTGGAAGCTGCGTCGCGGCCAGGACAATAATCGCCAGGGCAATCAAGGCCCCCAGCGTCATATAGAGACCGCGATAACCTTTGGAGCCGCTGGGCGGGGGGACGCCGTGGGAAGTATCGGGCGGAGGGAGCGCAGTCGCCGCGGGAGCCTCCGGCTGTGGGGCCAGCACCGTGGGCTGATTGGCGGTGGGGATGTAACCCCCCGGAGCGGAAAGCGCCCCGCCCACCGCCAGCGGCTGCGTGGGTGTCGGCGGGGCCGGCGTTGTTTGCATTGCCATCAAGCCTGTCGCGGAGCCTTGCACAGGGGTCGCGTTAAGCGCAGGGGTGATGCTTCCCAATGCTGCGCTGAACGCCTCGGCCGTTTGAAACCGCCTGGCGGGATCCTTTTCGAGCGAGATCATGATGATGTCATTGAGCGCTTTGGGCAGGTCGGGCAACCTTTCGATTGGCGGCATGGGAGTCTGTTGCAGTTGTGCCACCATGATGTCGAAATCACTCTTGCCCTGGAAGGGCCGAGACCCCGTGACCAACTCGTAGAGAGAAACCCCGACCGAGTACAGATCTGAACGGCCATCCAACTCGTTGCCCTGCACCTGTTCGGCCGACATGTAGAAGAGCGAACCCAAGGTGGTGCCGGTCTGGGTCAGCTTCTGGTCGGTTTTGGATTTGGCGATGCCAAAGTCCATGAGCTTGATCACGTTGTCGGNNGTCAGCATCATGTTGGCAGGCTTGATGTCCCGGTGAATGACGCCGCGTTTGTGAGCGTACCCCAGCGCCGACAAGACCTGCGTAATGTAGCCGATGGCATCCTTGAGGGGAACTGCCCCCGCCTTGGTCCTTTCATCCAGGGTCGTACCCTCGACAAACTCCATGACCATGAGGAGCTGATTCTCCAGGCGAAACGCGGTTCGGAGGCCTGCGATATTGGGATGATTCAAACTTGCCAGCACCTTGATTTCGCGCATGAAGCGGTCGGCGAGTTCTTGGTCATCGGCAAGATCGGGCAACAAGATCTTCAAGGCATCGATGCGGTCAGAAATAGTGTTTTTGACCTTATAAACCTTCCCCATCCCGCCTGCGCCCAACAGACCGATAATCTCATAATCCCCGACAGTGTCTCCGACTTGAAAGCTCATCGTTGACCTCCTATTCGCAGAGCCCTCGCTACTGCACCGTCTGCACGGCGTCGCCTACCTTGGGAGGCGTTGACCCGGAATACGTGCCCGTGGAAGAGGTCTCATCCGCCTCGGTAATCGTCACGTCACCCAGTCTCGTCGCAACCGTCTTCAGAACCTTTCCTGTCGCGGGGTCGCGGATTTCCCGGCCTTTGCGGAAAATGCCCAAGTGGTCGCCGACCTTGACCCCGGCTCTGGTGCCTACGTTGAAGATCAAGGTATTACCAGTAGCATCGGCAACCAAACCTGAAACCTCGACTTTCACGGTGGGCAGCGAGTCAGCTTTGTCATCAAGTTGCTGGCCCAAGTTGGCGACCGCGGCATTCACCGCTTCGCCGAGGATGCTGTTGGCAAAATTGCTGCTGCCCATGTCGAGTTGCCCGCCTCCGCCACCGGACCAGCCGCCGCCTCCGCCGCCGAGCTTAAAGCCGCCGCGCTTCGATTCTCCGCTCCCTGTTGCCACCGCCAGAATTTCAGCCGTGTTGATGTCAATTATTTTGGCGGTGACGTTCACGACGGCCTTGGCCTCATTCTTGCCGACTCCGCCGAGGCCAAACTTTCCCAGACCGTAGCCTCCCCCGCCCACTCCGATGTGCTTATCGTCGCGCCCAAACTGGGTGATGGTGCCGGTGATGATGGCACTCACTCCCAGGATGCGGCCGATCTTGGCCGCCGTCGTGGCGTCAGCGCGGTCGCTGTTCGAAAAATTCTGTTCTTTAAGGACCTTGTCCATCGCGTTGCGGTCGATTACTCGATATTTTCCGTCCTGAACGAGTTTCTGCTCCAGCAGAAGCGAGATGCCCTTGCCCACGTCCTGGTCGGTACCAAAGTAAGCCTGCACCGCTGAACGCACTGTGCCGTAATCAAAATCCAAAACTGCCATGCGTTTCTTGTCCTGCGCCCACGCTCCAGACGTCATCGCCAGCGTTACAAAAAGGATCCCCAAAACTTTCCGCATTGTCTCCTCCGGAAAAGAACTTGGACGCCGGAACCGAAAGTCGAGCCACGCCCACCCTGCAAGCAGACGGTCGTTCCTGCCCGCTACGATTCCGACGCTTCGAAAACCCACTGCGGGCCATGGCCCATCCATCCTTCCAGTTCAGGATGGTTTTGAATCGAATTTTATCCGGCCCAGGTTCCCAGGAATCTGTCAACTGAATGCTAATGGGACTATTGTAACACCTCGTGGACAAGAATAAAAGGCGCCCGGTTGATGCAGTATTGACCCATGCCGAGTGACAACTGACGACTAGGCTTCTCTGGCAGGAGAGGGAGATGGCCCGCAGAGGCTGAGGCCGCACGCAGGCGGGCGTGAGGTGTCCGAAAGCCCGCCTCGGCGGGAGCCATAATGTGGCCCACGACGGAAGAAGCTGTGAAGAATTACCATCTTTACCGCCGAGGCGCTGAGACGCAGAGAGAAGGCCTTTTGTTTTCAAATCTCTGCGCCTCCGCGCCTCTGTGGTGAGAAGGATCTCAGGGGATTGTTTCACAGCTTAGGCAGCCGTGGGGAATATGGGGGAAGTGGAAAAACTTCTTAAGCCCCGGTAGGGGCGACATCATTACGACGGACCGAGCGGGATTCTTACGTCGCCACTACCATGGCTCACGCGATACTCTGCGCCGCGCGCGCCCACCCCTCTGTGCCAATAATAGTGAGACACCTGCCCCCTGGTAAATCACTGAGGGTAGAGGGTGAGGAGAAAGAACTGGGATGGGAATTGCAAAAACCATGGTGAGAGACGGGGATGGTTGTCCCGAAGCGAAGAGGTGGTCTGATCCTCCACCCAATGAGAAACCATTGGACCAGCGAAATAAATTTGGAACCAGAACTGCTGCTCTTCCGGACTCCGACGACAGGAGCAACAACGAACAGAGGTGGATGAGAAAACATTGGACCAGCGAAATATTTTGGGCACGAAAGATCCTCGCCATCCGGACTCCGGAGATAGGCGCGACAACGAACATACGTCGATGAGAAACTATTGGACCAGCGAAATTTATTTGGAACGGAATTTGTAGGCGGAGCGCTTCGTACGGTTTAGGCTTTCCTTTGCGTCCACTGTGGAACTCCCTATCGTGTGCTTTGGCGGCTCACATTGAGGAGTTTCCCCGATGGACTGCCGTATTTGTCAAACTCCTACTGCCTCCCCGGCAGAGCCGGGGGAGGGTCTCCCAACAGACTAGGGAAGAAAGTGCGGCGATCACAAACGATAAAACAGGTGCCTGTACCATGGTTAGCCACTCCTTTAGGCGATAGTCTAGGACCATCTTGGGAATACCTTCCATGGCTGGCATATCCTCAACCTCCGACTGTCGTCTTTTCCCCCGGAGTAAATTAGAGTATTGGCGGTTTGGGACAAATATGCCATTTAGATGTCCGCGCCGTTCTGTCGGTCACAAGCCAGAGAGGGTTTCATTCATACATACGGGGCTGCGCCTTCTCATTATCTGACAAGCGGGCTGGAGGGGGGCTCTAACCTGGAAAGTGGAGAAAGTTCGTCTCGATGGTCCGGTTTGCACCCCACTCCAACAATGAAACCAACCAGTCAAAACCGACCCAGCGGCGGCTCCCCTGGTTTACAGGTTCTGGATCATGAATGTAGAGTTGATCCTCCCGGAAGCCGGTAATCACAAAAACATGCCCATAGCGATTGGTCGAAGTGACTTTCTGTCCGGCTGCCCAGATTGGACCGTACTTGGATAGCCAGTCGCTGAGGGCCTGCGGACTGGGTGTCATCGGGGGAACAGACTTCAAACCGAGCATCATCGCGTAACGTACCATGTCCTGCCAGAGCAGGCCATTGTTTGCACGGTATGTTTGAACCGCCCAAGGCACCTCACGCGGGTCTCGGTAGTTAGTTTCCGTCATCTGCAGACGGCTCCGTCTCCATTGGATCACCATCTGTGCACTAGCATACCAGCATGCCATTGTCTTATCCTGAGGAATTAGGGGAACGCTTTGAACCAACTGACCTGACCGAGATTTTGTAC
>PMYF01000329.1:0-1706 GCA_003171295.1 Acidobacteriota bacterium
TTGGCGCTGGTGACGCGCTCCAGCGCCGACTACCGGGTGGTGGACGGCCAAGTGGCGCGGTCGCGCCAGCCCGCCTTGGTCCTGGGACTGAATGCCAATCACAACCACGCCCTTAAAGGGCTCTTCAAAGACGCCGCCGTCACGGCCCTCGCGCACCCCGGACCGCTCAAAGATTTCTATACGACACGGATTGCCCAGGGGATGAAACCCGAACTGGCGCGCCTCACCCTGGCGCGCAAGATCGCGGCGATCACCCTGACCCTTGGGAAGAAAGGAGAACGTTTCAACGCTGAACATCTGAAAGCGCAAGCTGCCTGAGTGTCCGCCACGAGCCCGCCGGAGAGCCGGGATTTTCCTCCCGCTCGGAGTCCGCGGTGCGGTTGACGCTTGGGTTCGAGGGAGAGCCTCCTGCTGACCGTTAGGCCCTGTCCCCCTTCGTGGGGCGAGTCTCCTAGCCCACTCTCAGGCCCCCTCGGATAACCCCAAAAAGCTGTAGGCGACCAGTCTCAAATAGAACCATGGTTGGCATCCTCCAACCGGTTCGGCTTGACACGCTTCGGCTGCCCTCGGACGTTGTTACGAGCTGACGATGCCTTCCCCATCTCCCCAGCCGCGCTCCCCGCTACGCACGCACACAGCTCGCGTCAAAACCAAAACCCCGGTTAACCAACTTTGTCCCGGGCACCGAGAGGGGCTGGATGACGAGACCAAAACCTCCGACTTTCCAGTCGAAGGAGAACTTTTTCTCTTGACATCCCCTTTCATAGAACGGTCAGGACGGCTCTGACCGTGGCTCCAGCCGCCGCGACGACGTCACCCCTAACGCGTAGGCATATAGCCACAGCTTCACCATCATCGCCGGGGCGTAGGCGGTCCGCCGTTCTTCTTGGTAGTCTGCATCCAATCCCCTCAGGTCTAGCTTCTCCACCAGCCGGTGAATGAAAAAACACAAGTGGTCTTCTCCCAGTACGTCCTTCACGCTGGGCGGCAACAGGTACACTTGCTCCGGGTTGTATGGCAGAAATCGCATCCTCGCCCTCCTCAAAGCACGTAAGTTGCCGAGTTTTCACACAGACTTCGTAGGGGCGGCAGAGACGCCGCAGCGAACGCTTTCTTTCGTTCCTCCTGTGCTATAGTACCAGGCTGCATTGGGGACCTTATGCTCAGGGCAGTACGAAATCTGTTTCCCTGAGGCAGTAGAGGTGAAACTCACTCTCTCACGTCGCCGGGTCGTTAGACCGCCGAGCCGGTAATAGCCCACCGCCACTGCCGGCCAGCGGTAGATCGCCCGGGGATCAGGATGAAGCAAATGAGCCAACAGAAGAAAGCCATTCAGGCATCTTCCAAAACGCTGCCGAAAGCATTCACCGGAATCCAGGGCTTGGACGAAATCACGGGGGGAGGGTTGCCACGCGGCCGTCCCACTCTTGTCAGTGGAGGCGCCGGTTCCGGAAAGACCCTGTTCGGACTGGAGTTCCTGGTTCGGGGCGCCACACAATACAACGAACCCGGCGTATTCATGTCGTTCGAGGAATCGATCCCAGACCTAACCAAGAATGTTGCTTCGCTGGGTTTCGACCTGGACCGGCTGGTGGCGGACAAGAAGCTGTTCCTGGACTATGTGTGCATCTCGCGAAGCGAGATTGCGGAAACCGGCGAGTATGACCTCGAGGGCCTCTTCATTCGAATTGCCGACGCTGTCCAGA
>PMYF01000329.1:1748-2091 GCA_003171295.1 Acidobacteriota bacterium
AAAAAGGATTGACCACGGTCATTACCGCCGAGCGGGACCGGCCCGACAAGCTGACCCGGCACGGCATAGAGGAGTTCGTCTCAGACTGCGTGATCCTGCTGGACCATCGTATCCGGGAGGAGATCTCGACCCGGCGCCTGCGCATCGTCAAGTACCGGGGATCGACCCACGGCACGAACGAGTATCCGTTCCTCATCGATGAACAAGGCATTTCAGTCATGCCGATCTCCTCACTGGACCTGGACCATGCTGCGCCCGCCGTACGAATCTCGACTGGCATTGCCCGGTTGGATGGCATGCTGGGCGGCAAGGGCTTTTATCGGGGGAGCAGCATTCTGCTATC
>PMYF01000329.1:2103-3436 GCA_003171295.1 Acidobacteriota bacterium
GAGCCATGGGTCCGCAAAGGGCTTCTGCAATTCCAAGCGGCGCGTCCCAGCTACGGGGGGATCGAACAGGTACTGTTAGTGACCCACAAATGCATCTCCAGCTTCCAGCCTAGCGTCGTGGTGGTGGACCCGGTTACCAATCTCCTCATGGCCAGCAGCCTGAACGAAGTGCGGTCCATGCTCACGCGGCTGGTCGATTTTCTGAAGACCCAGGGGATCACCGCGATTTTCACCAGTTTGACTGCGGCAGGCGGCTCCCTGGAAGCCAGCGAGGCGAACGTCTCCTCCCTCATGGACACCTGGCTCCTGCTGAAAAGCATTGAGGTCGGGGGAGAGCGGAACCGCGCGCTCTACGTGCTGAAATCGCGAGGCATGGAGCATTCCAACCAGATTCGCGAATTCGTGCTCACGGACGACGGCCTCCGATTGCTGGACGTTTACCTCGGAGCCGAGGGTGTGCTGACCGGTTCCGCCCGAGTGTCGCAGGAAATGCGCGAGAAAGCAGTGGTCACGTTCCGCCGGCAAGAACTGGAGACCCACCGGCGCGAACTGGAGCGCAAGCGCCGGATCTTTGAGGCCCGCATGGTCATGCTCCGGGCGGAGTTTGAAGCGGAGGAAGAAATAATTCAACAGACCATCTCCGAATCGGAATTACTCGGCGAGGAAGTGGTGCAGGACCGCGGGCAGATGGTGCTGAGCCGGCAAGCGGACTCCTCCTCCTACAAGAAGGAGGGGCGCGCGAAAGCCGTGCGGAAACGCTGAATGTCGACAACCAAGACAAAAACTCGGGCGCGGCCTCGCAAACCGAAGCCCCAGGAACCAGAGGTTTGGAGGCTGCGGCTCTACGTGGCGGGCCAGACTCCCAAGTCGATTCGCGCCTTGGCCAACCTCAAGGTGCTATGTGAAAAGCACTTGAAGGGCCGCTATCGGATCGAAGTGATAGACCTTTTGGAGAATCCGCAAATGGCGCGCGGCAACCAGATCGTAGCAGTTCCGACCCTGGAAAGAGANNCTTCCGCAACCTGTCCGAAAGATCATTGGAGACCTGTCCAACACCGAGCGGGTGTTGATTGGCCTGGCCCTGCAACCGGTAGACTGACCCAGATCAGAAAGGTCTACATGAAAAAGCTCCCGAAAAAGACCAGCCCAGCGGGAAAGCGAAAACCCGGATCGGACGGGGAACTAGAGCAGCCCGGCTCCCATTCTCTCCAGGCAAAGTACGTCTTGCGTTTGTACGTAAGCGGATCCACGTTGAAATCGGCGCTGGCTGTAGAGAATATCAAGCAGGTTTGTGAGCAGCACTTGAATGGTCGGTATGACCTGGAAGTCATCG
>PMYF01000511.1 GCA_003171295.1 Acidobacteriota bacterium
ATGTCCAAATAACCCAGAGTCTGCTCTGCAATGGATCGGAACGCCGGGGCTGCCACGTCGGTCCCGTGATGCGCTCCCACCGGCGTATCGATGACCACCAGAATAGTCACCGCCGGCCGTTGAACGGGAGCAAAGCCGATAAAGGAAGCTACGTAGTGCGATTTTGAGTAGGCGCCATGCTCATCAATCTTCTGTGCGGTGCCTGTCTTGCCGGCGGAAGTGTATCCGCCCAGTTGCGCGGGCTTGCCGGTGCCGTGCTCCACGACGCCGGCGAGGATTTGCCGCATCATTTCGGCCGTGCGCTCGCTGATGACACGCCGGCCGGAGGCGGGCGGCAGGTCATCATGATGCGCCCCGAGGTATACATCCCGCACGATGCGGGGCTCGAAAAGAATTCCGCCATTAGCGACAACGGAAAACGCCGTCGCCATCTGGAGCGCCGTCACGCCCACTTCCTGCCCCATGGAGATTTCCCCGATGGAGATCCCCGACCAGTGGCTGGGAGGTTTCAGCAAGCCGCGCTCTTCGCCGGGCAGCTCGATGTCAGCCTTGCCCCCGAAGCCGAAATTGCGAATGTAGCGGTAGAGGCGGTCTTCACCCAGCCGCAAGCCCAGCTTGATGGCGCCCACGTCGCTCGAGTTGGCCACCACGTCGGCCACGTTGAGGTCCCCGAAGTGCCGGTGGTCGTGGATGGTGTGGCCGGCCAGCACAATGCTTCCGTTCTGGCAGTTGATCACCTCCTGGGGATTAGTCAGGTTTTCCTCGAGCGCCGCGGACACGGTCACCAGTTTGAAGGTCGATCCCGGTTCGTAAACCCAACTCACAGCGCGGTTTAGGCGGGCGGCCGCGGAACTGGCGCTGAAATCGTTGGGATTGAAGGTGGGCGCGTTGGCGAGAGCCAGAATCTCTCCCGTACCGGGATTCTGTACGATCGCCACACCGCCGGCGGCGTGCGCGTTATCTACGGCTCTCGCCAAGGCTTTCTCGGCGATGTACTGAATTTTTTCGTCGAGTGTCAGGACGACGTTCCGCCCTGGCATCCCGGGCAATTCGGTGCTGTGAAAGGCACGGCGGCGCGCGTCGCTGGCCAGCATAACGCGGCCAGGATTGCCTTTTATCGCATCGTCCAGGGAATACTCCAGCCCCCCCAGCCCCTTGTCGTCCAAGCCCACGTAGCCCACCGCGTGGGCGGCCAGATCACCCTTGGGATAGAACCGCTTGGTTTCGCGCTGGAAGTAGATGCCTTTCAGGTTCAGGTCGCGCACGCGGGCGGCTTCCTCCGGCGTCACCTTGCGCTTGACCCAGCAGAAGGCCCGTAGACCCTGGAAACGGCCGAACAGGGCCTCCGCGTCGAGCCCCAGAACGGGCGCAAGCAGGTCGGCCACCAACCTCGATTCCTTGATCTCGCTGGGCACGGCATAGACCGAATCCACACCCAGGCTCATGGCCAGGGGGTTCATCAGCCGGTCGTAGATGGCGCCGCGCTGGGGTGCGACCTCAATGGTCCGCTGCTGCTGGCGCTGGGCGCGGCCCCATAGATCCCCATATTGAATGACCTGGAAATAGTAGAGGCGGGCGCCCACGCCGGCGAACCACAAGAAGCAAAGTATCCCCAGGATCAGCCGCCGCCTCTCCAGGCGCGACCGATCCGGCTTCGCCGTGCGAGATTCCGGCTTGCGTCGGCCCATCGGCGCTATGGCTCGTGAGGAGTTTCTCCGCTACCCACGGAGATGTTGCGTGCGAGCTCCGGGCTTTCCGAGGAGGCCGCGGCCGGCTCGGGCTCGCCCACGCGTATTACCTGCTGCGGGCTGGGCGAGACCATCCCGAGCTGGGTTCTCGCCAGCGTGTCGATCCTTTCGGGATCGGCCAGCGATGCCTGCTCGAGCCGAAGCTGGTGGTTCCACTCTTCCACGGCCGCGCGGTCGGTCTTGAGCTGCTCAATCTGATAACCGTACCGCACACACTGGAAATGCTGCCCGGCAAACAGGAGCATAAAAAGAAAAACCAGTAAGCCCAATCCCAGGAGACTGAAACATTCGCGGCGGCGCGCCACGTCAACTTCCCGCACCAGGTGGGAATTGTCGATGCGCTTGATAAAGTAAAATTCCGGGAAAGTCGCCCGGCCCGCAGCCGGAGCGTTTCTCAGACGCCGTCTGGTTCTCGGTAATGTGACCGCCACTGTGGCCATGGAAGTACCGAAGTTTGGGAATGGGATTTCGGGCTTACGATTTCCCTTTTCGAGTCCTTAGGACCCCTATCAAACGATTAAGCATCTTTCCAATGTCTTCAACCGGCTTTGAGACCGCATCAAACTCTGCGGGTCTCACAAAGGGCAATGGAGTTCTTCCAAACATCGGTAGCGTCCTAATTTGGCGGAGTGAATTTCGAGATAGGGGGTCGGACCTTCAGGTCCGACAATAGCCGAATCTTCCAACGGGGCCTTTAGGCCCGGAAGCTTCAGGGGCTTGAAGCCCCCGGCTGTTTGCGGCCCGATCATGTCGGAGCTAAAGCTCCGACCCCCTGCACTGCACACTCACGCCCGGCTTTTCAAATCACGACACTACGCAAAAATCCAGCTCCTGGTAGTCCTGGACCACCCGTCCAGCCCTTCCCCGAGTCCCGAGTCCCTAGCTTTTTTCCGCCGCCCGCAGCTTGGCACTGCGCGCGCGGGGATTCGCCTGCACTTCCTCTTCCGTAGGACGGACCACCTTGCGCGTCAGGATGCGGGCGCGGCCTTCACGCTGCCAGCGCTGGAAGGTGTGCTTGACCAGCCGGTCCTCCAGCGAGTGGAAACTCAGGATCACCACCCGCCCCCCGGGCCGGAGGACGGACAGGATCCGATCGAGAAATTGCTCAAGATTCTCGAGTTCGCGGTTCACGGCCAGGCGCAGAGCCTGGAAGGTGCGCGTGGCCGGATGAATTTGGTGGAGGCCCGCCCGGGAGGGGATCGCTCGCGTCACCACCTGCGCCAGTTCGGTGGTTAATCGATACGGACGGGCCTTCACAATGTCTCGCGCAATCCGGCGCGAGTGGCGCTCTTCCCCCAACTGATAAATAAGGTCGGCCAGGTCCCGCTCGCGGGTCCGGTTTATCAGGTCAGCCGCCGTCGAGTCGGAACCGGGATCCATTCGCATGTCGAGAGGACCTGGCAGATTGAAACTGAAGCCGCGCGAAGCGTCGGCGAGCTGCAGCGAGCTCAGGCCGAGGTCGGCCAGGACGCCGTCCGCCGGCGCCAGGCCGCTGGCGGCGTGCAGGGCGTCGATTTCCGCGAAATTCCCGTGCTGCATGATCAGCTTCTCGCCAAAACCCGCGAGCCTGCCGCGGGCCACTTCCAAAGCCCGCGGGTCGCGGTCCAGGCCCAAGAGCCTGCCGCTCTCCAGGCGCTTTAAGATCTCCTGCGCGTGCCCGCCGGCGCCGAGGGTCGCGTCGATGTAAATGCCGTCAGGCTGGACCGCAAGATATTCCATCGCCTCGACGAGCAGGACGGGAACGTGTACAGCTTGGGGGCTGGAGCTGGGGTTTCGGGCTTCGCGCTGCGTTTCATCATCGTGCACCGGTCTACCGTCCCCGCCTCAAATCACCAACCTCGCCAGGGGCTCCCTAAATCCCCAAATTGCTCAGCGTCTCGAGATCGTCGTCGCTGAACGCGTCGCGTTCCAAATGCTCCCGGTAACGCTCCTGGTTCCAAACTTCCAGGTAATTCAAATAACCGAGCACCGCCACTTCCCCTTGCATGGCAGCCGACTCACGCAGCAGAGCTGGAATCAGCACCCGGCCCTGCGCGTCGGAACGCGTTGCCTGCCCCCAGTAATTCGTGCGGTCCAGAAAGCGTTTCTTGGCCTTGTTCATGGAAGGCAAGGCAGCTAGCTTATCCTCAATCTCGCGCCAGACCGGAAACGGATAAATGCGCGCCGACTGACCGTCGAGGCTAGTGACAAAAAAGTCCTGGCCGAACTTCTCGTCGAGGTAGGCCTTAAAG
>PMYF01000941.1 GCA_003171295.1 Acidobacteriota bacterium
ATTTGTTGATATGGAGCTAATTGATTTGTGTCATGTACAAACATTTCAATGAGTAAAAGTATTGTATTAGAGGAAACAACTTTTCACTTTGTGGAAAATACTTGGACACGTGTAGTGGAAGCTGCAGAGCTATCCCCTTCATTCTCATGAGCAACGTGCTCCACCGTATGGAACCAAACGTGCTCACTCCGACAGATGTAAGGGCTACTACCTGCTTAATCCTGACTGAGACGATCCGGGGCCACACTTTCAGGTGCGCTTCTGTTCCCGTCAAGTTAGTGCAGCACGGTGCCAGAGGAGTCGAGACTAATGAGCGGTGTCATTGACAGGCAATACATTGAGCAGTGCAGGATCGACCAGGGTTGCCTGCAGCCACGAGTTGATGATAAACCATGGGCTAATGGGCCGATCGACAAAACATGCTCCGCTCGGGATTACGACTTTGACTTCACCTGGTACGCACTCCGGACCCGCCACCAGCATGAAAAGGTCGCGGCCGAATCCCTTTCAAACAAGAGATTCGAGGTCTTCTTGCCGCTGTATCAGGCGGTTCGGCAGTGGAAGGATCGCACGAAGCGGCTATCACTGCCGTTGTTCCCCTGCTATCTTTTCATCCGTGGGGGTCTCGACCGCTGGCGAGATGTTGTGACTACCCCTGGCGTCCAGGGGGTTGTGAACTTAGGGGGGAGGGCCTCGGCTATCCCTGATGCCGAAATCGAAGCTGTCCGGAGGCTCGTGGATGGCTCGTTACAGGTTGAGCCTCACCCCTTCCTGAAATGCGGCGACTGGGTAAGAGTAATGTGGGGTCCGCTGGCCGGGATCGAAGGTATCCTCGTCCGCAAGAAGAATCAATTCCGTCTGGTGCTGTCCGTTGACATGCTCGGAAAATCGGTATCAGTGGAAGTGGACGCCGCGACGGTTGAAACCTTCTCTACTGGGGCGGCGCATATCGCGGCATCACAGGCAACCGGCTATGCGGCTCGCTTAAGTACGGCAGAGTGGGAACCAGCCCCCCAATTTTCTTGAGGGGGCCTGAGAGCGGCGCGCCTGAGCGCTCGGTTAGTGATACCGTGAGAGAAGGGATCCTGCCCCGAACGCGCAGGGCGGGACGACTCGAAGTTCTGATGGTCGGCTAGCGACCCCGGAAAGTTAGGGTACGCATAACAGGCTTTCGCATTACAGAGAATAGATTGCTGTCAGATGTCTTGAAGCAAGGGTTCGACCAACCACCTACAGGGCTATTTAACATATATGGTAAGGGGCTCAACCCATTGGGTTTGCCCTTAACTAACATTTGAAGGGTTGTGTGGCATACAGGCCGCGTTGGTGGGCAGCCTCCAGGCTAGAAGGGGTGGCCTCCACGACAAACCTGAGCGCCATCCGTCGGGGATTTACAAGAAAGCCTGATGTAAGTCACTGGGCGGAGCTACATCCGAGCAGTCCGTTCGAAGGCGTGCCCAGGCAAGTGCAAGTTCTTTGGAGTCATTGATGGTTCGTCTGCTTAACGTTTATCACCCGCGCCGTACGATCTTGCTGATCGGTTGCGAGGCATTGCTGATTGCCCTCTCTTTCGTGGCGGCGATCATGCTGCTCCAGGGCCCGAAATCCCACGCGGTGCTGACCGGGACCGGCGGCATCCTCCAACTCGTCGTGACCACCGCGGCCTACCTGCTTTGCCTCTATTATCTCGACTCATATGACGTTCGGATGACGACCAATCGCATCGAACTGCTCTGGCGACTTTTCTGCGTTTTGGGTACCGCCGGACTTATTTTATCCGGAGTTGAGTACCTCTACCCCAACTTGATTGTGGTGGGGGACATATATATCCTCGCCATCCTGATATCTCTGGCGCTGCTGCTGCCCGGCCGCATGGCCTTTTCGAAAATACTCGAGCGGCCCGTGGAGCGCATGATATTTGTCGGCCTGAGCGATTTTGGCTGTGCTCTCGCACAGCAGATTCAACAGCGCCCCGACCTGGGAATCGATCTCCTCGGGTATGTCGACGACGGCACCCCCCCGACCACGCTCAATCCGCCGGTCGCGCGCCTTGGCTCAACCTCTGAGCTCCTGGAGATCGTCGCGAAAACCCGGGCGAGCACTTTGGTCGTTGCGTCCCGGGACCGCCGTGGCCGCCTTCCTGTGAACGAACTCGTAAGCCTTCGCCTGGGAGGCACGAAAATCTACGAGGCGGGAACCATTTGCGAGCAGGTAGCCGGCAAACTCCCCGTCGAGGACGTGCGCCAGAGCTGGCTGATCTTTTCCGAGGGCTTCCGTATACGGCGCTACCTGATGGCGGTACAACGCATTTATTCTGTGATTCTGGGCGCCCTGGGAATGCTCATCACGCTCCCCGTGATGGCGTTGGTTGCCCTCGCGATCAAACTCGATTCCGCGGGGCCGGTCTTCTACTCGCAGGAGCGCGTGGGTTTAAAGGGGCGAACCTTCAAGGTCTACAAATTCCGGTCGATGTCCAAGGACGCCGAACGACATTCCGGACCCGCATGGGCAGTAGACAAGGACCCGCGTGTCACTCGAGTAGGTGCTTTCTTGCGGCTGTCACACTTGGATGAGTTACCGCAGCTCTGGAACGTATTGCGGGGTGATATGAATCTGGTAGGACCTCGGCCGGAGCGTCCGGGCTTCGTCAAAGTCCTCGAGGGCGCCAGTCCTTACTACCGGTATCGGCATTTAGTGCGCCCCGGCGTCACGGGATGGCAGCAGGTTAACCAGGGTTATTGCTCCACTGTCGAAGAGCAGCTCGACCGATTGCGCTACGATCTTTTCTATATCAAAAACATCTCGCTCTCGCTCGACTTCTATATCCTTTTCAAAACCGGCAAAATCATCGTCTGGGGCCGCGGAGCCAAATAGCGCCCAAGGTTTTTCCTGGGATCGGGGTTGCTTTGGCCAGGTTCGGCACGAAGAAGGCGGTCAAGTGGAAATCTTCTATTTTGGGCAATCATCGCGTCGGCTATTTGGAGTGCTGGACGGGCCGAGCCAAAACCCACGTGGGGGCTTGGTGTTCTGTCCTCCTTTTGGGGACGAGGTGGTCGCAACCTATGCAGCCCTGGCGCGCTGGAGCAAGGAGCTGGCGGCGCGAGGTTTCGCGGTGTTGCGATTTCATCCCTATGGAACGGGCGAAAGCGACGGGACCTTTGCGGACTTCAATCTGCAGGGTGCGTTGCGCGATGTCTCGGCCGCGGTGAGCTGTCTTGCGACGCGCACCGGCCTGGAGCGAGTGGGGCTATTCGGGGCCCGCTTTGGGGGTTTCCTGGCAGCCCAGGCGGCGCTTGAAATGCCACCGGAATTCTTGATCCTTTGGTCTCCGATCACCAACCCTCGGCAATACTTTCGCGACCTGCTCCGCATGCGCCTGACTGCCGACTTGATTCACCTGGGAGCAGACCGCGTGGGACTCACGACCCAAGGCATGACGGAGGAATTCAAGGCAGGACGTTCCGTGGATGTTCTGGGCAATGAATTCTCACCGGAATTCTATCAACAAATGACGGCGGGGCCGCTCTGGCCCGAGCAGGCGCCGTCCCCAAAAGTGCTCTGGCTGTCTCGGCTTGCGGAAAGAGGCCAGTATTCCCCTCTAGCCCAAAAATGGGCGGACTCGGGCCGTGCGGTTGATATGCAGTTCCTGCCTGAGGCTCCTTTCTGGGAAGAATTGTCGCGCATCTTTCCTGAGAAATTCGGGGGGGCCTCCGACACCTGGCTGGCAGCGCAGGGGATGAGGAACTAATTGTTTATGCGAGAAATCGTCTTGATTCCATGCGACGGATGGAAACTTCACGGGCTGGTGCACGTACCCTTGCAACCTGCGGACCGGCGCGTCGGCGTGATCTTGTTTCACGAGAACCAGAACACCAAGTTCGGGGCTCACCGCCTATTCAAGCGTCTCGGGGACGCACTGGCGCAGGCGGGTTTTTACGCCTTGCGCTACGATGACCGGGGCAATTGCGATAGTCCGGGCATTTGTGAGCTGACCATCGCCCACCGCCTCGCCGACGCCCGGGCGGCGGTGGCTTATTTCCGCGCGCAGTATTCTTTGGATGTCGTCGTGGGATGGGGTCTATGCCTGGGCGCGGCAGTGGCGGTGTCCTGCGGAGCCGAACCGCGCAACGCCCAAGAGAAACTCGACGCCCTCATTCTGTGCAATATCCTGGCTGACCCGGCGCGGGTTTCCAGGCCGGAGTGGGGCTACCAGAAGACCAATCTGCCCCAAGTGGCCAAGGACGTCTTCTTTCGTGGAAACTTCTTGCGGAAGATCCTGAACGCGCACCGCAACCTCTCCGCCCATCGCACCAAACTTCGTATCCTGGCGGCACGCTATCTGCGTCGGCAGCCCAGAGAATTGGTGCGGCTCAGGAAAGCCATCGGCCGGGTCGGCAAGTTTCTGCAGGCTTATCAAGGCCCCTCTCTCATGATCTTTAGCGAGAAGGACACTTATCTGACCGAGTTCGTCGAGCGGGTGAACCCGGGCGATAAACTGGGTCTGAACCAGAAGGCCCAGCCTCCCGCTTGGATCTACGTAAAGAATGCCGACCACATGTTTGCTTCGGGGGAGAAGACCGCTGAGTTGACCCAGTACACCCTCGAGTGGTTGGAGGCATTTCGTGAGGGGCGCCCGCTGGGCGGGGTCAGTATGATGCCAGAGGCGCCGGAAGGCGTTTCCATGGCGGAGCTGGTTTGATTCCCATTTCCCGCTCCTGCCCGGTTCCCGGCATTTCCCCGGCAAGAGCCACGCGCCCCGGTGGGCTGGGGCTCAGGCCGCAGAAATCGAACGCCAAACCGTCCGCAGGCGCGCTCTTCTTAAACTCAAGAATTCATCGGGACTAAAAACACAAGAAAGGAAAGGATCCTCAAATGTCCGAAGGGCAACCCAAACCGAACGTAAATGCAGTAAGAACCTTTATTGAGGAGGAACTCCTCGCGGGACGCAAGGAAAACTTTGACGAAACCACGGACCTGATTGCAGTGGGTGTCATTGATTCTTTAAGTCTGCTGCGCTTGGTCTCCTTCCTCGAGGAAAATTGTCAGATTCAGATTCTGGACGAGGAGATGGTGCCGGGGAATTTCCGTACCTTGGCCGCCATCCAGAGCTTCATCGCACAGCACCAGGCCACTCGCCCGCCGCAAAGCAACTAGGAGTTGAATGCCCGAACAAGTCACAGAAGATATGGGCGCGCTGGCGCGCGGGGTCTCTGTCAATCTCTACGGCAGCGGCTTCAACATGGCCACCCGCCTGATGTTCAACGTCCTGGTGGCGCGCCTCTTGGGACCGGATCATGTCGGGATCTATTTCATCGCTCTGTCCGTCGCCAACTTGCTGGGCGTCATGGCTGCCGGGGGGTTAGACACGACCCTGGTACGCTACCTCTCCAGGCAACGGGCGAGCGGCGATTGGGGACGCTTCCGAGGCACTCTGCGGTTTGTGCTGCAGATTGCCGCATCGATCAGCCTGGCGGCGACCACCTTCATCCTGGTGGGCGCCCCCTGGATCGCCGCCAAGCTGCTCCACAATCCCGAGGTGAAGACTCCCCTGCGGATTATCGCTTTTTGGGTCCCTCTCTATGTGGCTGAGAACCTCATGCTGGCCGCGACCCAGTCGTTCCGGGAGATGAAGTATAAAGTCTACATTGACTCCTTTCTGGACCCGTCTCTCCGCTTCGTACTGGTGATCATCGTTTACCTCTTGGGTGGCGGGCTGAATGCCATCCTGTCGGCCTACGTTTTCTCGCTCCTGGTTTGCGCGGTGCTGGCCGCCTGGGCTTTGCGCCGTTGTATCCCGGTGCCTTTGGCGGCGTATTCGCCGATTACCAGCCGGCGTGAAATCCTGGGATTCTCATCGCCGCTGTTCGCCTACAACGTCCTGACGGGTATTGCCTTGTATGCGGACTCGCTTCTGGTGGCGCACTTCCGTAGCGCCGCGGAGGTGGGCACGTATTCGGTCGCTGTGCGCGTGGTCGCGGTCACAGGTTTCATCACACCCGTGCTCGGCCAGATTTTCGGTCCCATCTGTTCGGAGTTGCATCACCGCGGCGACTTGCAGCAACTCGCGAACGCCTTCAAGGTGGTGACCCTCATGGCCGTCCAACTATTTCTGCCGATTCTCCTCCTCTTCTTCGCGCTGCCCCACCAGATCCTGGGGGTTTTCGGCAGCGGCTTCCGTGGGGCCGCACCCTGCCTGCTCCTCCTGATGGTGGGCCAGTCCGCTAACTATTTAACCGGTCCTTCGGGCCTGGTGCTCAACATGGCGGGGTGGACCCGGCTGCAACTCTACAATGTTACCTTCTCCGCCTGCCTGCAAACGGCCCTCGACCTTCTGTTGATTCCCCGTTTTGGGATTATGGGAGCGGCGGCGGCAAGTTGCACCTCGCTCATGAGCCTCAACCTCATCCAGCTTTATCAACTGAACCGCCGGCTGCATTTCCATCCCTTTTCCCGGGCCCTGGCCAAACCCTTCCTGGCTGCGTTGGCGGCGGGAGCAGCGGCGGTTCTGGTTTGGAAGGGCTTGACTCTTGGCCCCCTGCTGAGTCCCCTGCTGATGGGGTCCGTGACGATATTGACGTATATGGTGACGCTGGTGGCGCTGGGCCTGGATCAGCACAGCCGTTTGGCTTTGGAACACGTGCGGAGCGTGATCGGAATGCGCTTTCGCCGAACCCCCCAAACCGTCCTTACCGAAAGGTAGCCGAGACAAGTAACGGAAAGGGTTGGCAATCCTCTATGTGCGGAATTGCTGGAATTCTCAATTTGGAACCAGGCGCTGCCGTCTCCCCCGAGACCGTGGAACGGATGTGCGCGATCATCCGGCACCGCGGTCCTGATGACCAGGGTGTGTACTGCCAAGGGGCGGTCGGGATCGGGTCCCGGCGCTTAAGCATTATTGATCTCTCGACCGGCCAAATGCCCATTCACAACGAGGATGAGACTGTCTGGGTTGTTTTTAACGGGGAAATTTACAATTTCAAGGTCCTCCGTTCCCAGTTGGAGCGCCAAGGGCATCGCTTCTACACCAGTACGGATACCGAAGTCATTGTCCACCTCTATGAGGAATACGGGGTCGATTTTGTCGACCGCCTGCGCGGCATGTTTGCCATCGCCTTATGGGACGCCAAGTTACAGCGCTTGGTCCTGCTGCGCGACCGCCTGGGCATCAAGCCACTCTACTATTGGGTGCAAGAAAAGCGGGTTCTCTTCGGCTCGGAGCTAAAGTGCCTTTTGCAGGCGCCGGGCCCGAAGCCGGCGGTCAATCTCCAGGCGCTCAATTACTACCTTTCGCTCGGGTACGTGCCGGACCCACATGCCATCTTTGAAGGGGTGAAGAAGCTTCTGCCCGGCCACATGCTGGTCAGTCAGGGCGGCCGGGTGGAGATCCAGAAATACTGGGACTTGCCCTGGCCCGAGGAGCAGAATGCCCCCAGCGAAGAAGACTGCTGCGAGCATCTGAGGGAACTCCTGACAGAATGTATCAAGATGCGCCTGGTAAGCGACGTCCCGCTCGGCGCACTGCTCAGTGGGGGGCTGGATTCAAGCACCGTGGTCGGCCTGATGGCGGGGCTTGTAGACCGTCCCGTAAAAACCTTCTCCATCGGTTTTGCCGAAAAGGACTTCAGCGAGCTCGCCTACGCCCGGCAGGTTGCCCAGTATTACGGAACCGACCACCACGAACTGATTGTGGAACCGCAGGCCGTCCAAATGGCCGAAAGCCTGATCGGCTATTTTGACGAACCCTTCGGCGACCCCTCGGCGATCCCCACCTATCTCGTCTCCAAGTTGGCGCGTGAGTCAGTCACGGTGGCACTTTCCGGGGATGGCGGCGACGAGCTGTTTGCCGGCTATACCCGCTACCCGGAAGCGCGCCGGCAACAAGTGTGGGACTGGATTCCTAAATTCGTGCGCACGGGCGTTTTGCAGCCCCTGAGCCGGGCCTTGCCGCAGGGAACTTACGGCAAAGGCTATCTGCGGCGGACGGCGCTTCCGAACGGCCTCGCACGCTACCTGGATGGCTCCGTTTTTCCCTACACCATCAAGGAACAACTGGTCTCAGCAGAGTTTCAGGCCCAGGTCGGGGCGCTCAATTGTACTCCGGAGTTATGCCGCCCCATTTCCAATGGCCGTGGCCACACGCTCCTCGAGCAACTTCTCTATTTCGACACGAAGAGTGAGCTGCCCTCTGATATTTTGACCAAGGTCGATCGCATGTCCATGGCCCACTCCCTGGAGGTGCGGGTTCCCCTCCTCGACCATGTCTTCGTCGAATACGTTGCCCGCCTGCCCATGCGCTTCAAACTGCATGGACAGACCATGAAGTACATCTTTAAGAAAGCCTTCGGGCCGCAACTGCCCCCTGGAATTCTCCATCGCCCCAAGATGGGCTTTGGCATCCCGCTCCGCCACTGGTTTGCAGGCGACCTGCGCGGTTTCGTCCGCGATGTGCTTTTTGATTCCCGCGCCCTGCAACGCGGTTATTTTCGGCCGGCCTTCCTTGAAACACTCATGCGCGAGCACTCCAGCGGGCGGCGCGACCACGGCTATCTGCTCTGGTCGCTGATGGCACTGGAAGTCTGGCACCGCAACGCCGGTTTGTGATGATTCTATGACCCGTCGACGACCCAACTTGTGCTTGTTCACGAACCGCTTTGGACACGGCGGTACGGAGCACCAGTTTGCCGAACTCTCGAGCCGCATCGATCAGGCAAAATTCCATGTGCAGGTGGCGTGCTTGAGCCGCACGGGAGAATTCCTGGAACAGGTGACCTCCGCAGGCCTGCCGGTCCTGGAGTTTGCGCGCGGCCGTTGGTTCGCTCCGCGCACGGCGGCCTGCACCCTCCGGTGGATGCGATTCCTCCGCCGCGAACAGATTGACCTCGTGCACACGTTCGACTTCCATACCGCCGCCTTCGCCGCCCTTCCGGCCAAGCTGGCGGGGGTCCCGCTACTGGTGACGAGCCGGCGCAATTTAGGCACCACGCTCGATGGGCCCAGGCATTGGGTGCTCCGCCGCCTCTTCCACCTGTCCGATTGTGTGGTGGCGAACTCCGAAGCAGCACGCCAGAATCTGCTGGGCGCGGGCGTCCCGCCCGAGCGCGTCCAGGTCGTGCCCAACGGAGTGGATCTCCAGCGCTTTTCTTCGAACGGGAATCATGCCTTCGCCCGGCGCCGGTGGGGCTGGAAAGATGAAACCCTGCTGATTGGAGTGATCGCCAACCTGCGCCCGGAGAAGGGCCACGCCACGCTGCTCGAAGCCGTACCCAGGGTGGTCAAGCGCTTCCCCCAAGCCCATTTCTTGCTTGTGGGCCCAGACCCTCTCCAGCACGGAGAACGTCTGCGCGCCCTGGCAAGCCACCTGGGTGCGCATGTGTCTTTTCTGGGGGACTGCTCAGAAATTCCAGAATTGCTTGCCGCGCTGGATGTCTTCGTGTTGCCGAGTTATTCGGAATCCATGCCCAACGCGGTGATGGAAGCAATGAGCGCCGGCCGCCCCGTGATAGCCTCGGCCGTCGGCGGCTGTAAAGAACTCATCGTGGACGGCGAGACCGGCATCCTGGTTCCGCCCCGCAACCCGGAAGCCCTGGCAGCTCAGATCGTGCGGCTCCTGGAGGAGCCCGGACTCCGGGAAACGCTGGGACGGGCAGCTCGAAAGCGGGCGGAAGCCGAGTTCGATATTAAAGTGGCCGTGCGGCGCCTGGAAGCGATTTATGACGAACTGCTGAATGGCGTGCCCGCCTAACCTTGCAACAGGATTCGAATCTCAATTGAAAAGCATTCTGAAAACTTGCCTTGCGGCGGTAGCCTACTACTCAGGCGCGTTCCTGCTCGTTCGCCTGATCCATCGCCATCTTTTCGGACCGGGGATNNAAAATCCTTTACTACCATCGCGTTTCGGAAGCTGCCCCCGCCTCCGGCCAGCTCAAACCCACTCCCCTCGCGGTTGGCAAGTTCGAAGACCACCTCCGTCATTTGCGCCGGTTTTACCACGTCATCCGGCTTGAAGAAGCAGTCGAAAGCCTCGCTTCCGGCCGTCCGTTTCCGCCCCATAGCGTCGTGATCACTTTCGATGACGGATACCGCGATAACCTGACGTTGGCTTTGCCCAAACTGGAAAAGCATGGGCTGCCTGCCACCCTCTTCGTCGTGAGCGGGGCGATTGACGGGAAACCGCTCTGGCTCGATCAAGTGGATAGCTGGTTCCAGGAGAGTACGGTTTCGACTCTCCGCTTTAGCAAGATTGACGCAGAACTGAGTCTGGAAACTCTGGCTGAACGTCGCGAGGCTCTAGGCCGCGCGCGGTCTGTCCTGAAAACCCTGCCCAGCCGCGAGCTCGGGCCAGCC
>PMYF01000589.1:0-1915 GCA_003171295.1 Acidobacteriota bacterium
CTGACGCCGATCGCGCATCTCACGGGCAAGGATGGGAACCGATCCTCCCTGGAAGGACGTCTACATGCCATGGCGCGCCTGGGGGTGGAGAATATCCTGGCCTTGACGGGCGACGCCCAGAAGGAGGGTTTTGCCGGCCGCTCGAAACCCGTTTATGACCTGGATTCCGTGCTGCTTCTCTGGCTGGTTGAGGCCATGCGCAAGGGCATCGAATATAAGATGGGCCCACGCGACGTCCACACCACCCCCTTCGATTTCTTTGCCGGCGCCGTGGTGAACCCCTTCAAGGTTCACGAGTCCGACCTGATGATGCAGTTCTACAAACTGCAATTGAAAATCGCGACCGGGGCGAAGTTCATCATTACGCAGTTGGGATACAACCTTAGAAAGCTCTATGAAATGAAGCAATACATGGACCGCGAGGGCCTCGGGCACGTCCCGGTGCTCGCCAACGTCTACGTTCCCACGGCCAAGATCGCGCAAATGATGCAGGCCGGTGAAGTGGCGGGCTGCGTGATTCCCGACGAGCTGATCAAGCGGCTCGAAAAGGAGAAGAAACCCGAACGCCTGGAGCGTGCCGCGCTCATGGTGGCAGCGGCGAAGGAACTGGGTTTTGCGGGAGCGCACATCGGTGGCTTCAACCTCTCACATGGGGACTTCATGACCATTGCCGAGCGCGCCGAGGCCGTTGGCAATGAGTGGCGAAGCCGTCTGGACGAGTTGGTGTTCCCCTGCGCGAATGAGTTCTACCTATTGCCTCCGGGCAAGGATGGGCTGAGCGACGGGACCGGCAAATACCAGCTCAGCCGCACCCGGCCGCATGCCACATTCTCACAGCGACTCTCCGCGCTGGTGCACCGGCACTTCATCGCCGACGGTTCCCTGGGGGCGCGCTTCTTCGGTTCCCGGTTCAAGACGGAGGGGAAAGCGAATTCCTGGCGTCACGGCCTGTGGTACCGGCTGCTTGAGCCTTCCAGCCTCTATCGCAAAGCCACGCTGGGATGCAAGAGTTGTGGTGATTGCCTGCAGGACCACCTCGACTACGCCGGTTGCTCCATGCGCTGGTGCTACAAGGAACTGCGCAACGGTCCTTGCGGTGGCTCCCGGATCGACGGCACCTGCGAGGCTCGTCCCGAGCAGGAATGCATCTGGAATGTGATTTACCGGGGCGCACTTGCCATGGGGGACGATCCGCGCAAATTTGCGCGTACCCTGATCCCACCCCGCGACTGGTGCCTTGACGGCACCAACGCCCTGGCGAATCGCTTTGCTCAGTTGGATAATCGCGATAAGCGAATCAGTATGCAAGCCGGGGGCGGAACGAAATAACCTCTCCCTTGGGGAGAGGGTGTCCGCCGACGGCGGACGGGTGAGGTGGTTCTGACCGAAGGGATAACAGCTATCCGGAACTGAGGGCACAGCAATCCAGGAGGGAAATAGACATCATGCTCATTATCGGTGAATTGATCAATTGCACCCGGAAGAAGGTCGGGGCAGCCGCTGCCCAGCGGGATGCGGAGTTTTTCAAGGAGATTGCCCGGAGACAAGTGGACGCCGGAGCGGACCTGCTCGACGTCAACGGTGGCCTGCCGGGGCAGGAACTGGAGGTCTTGCCGTGGCTGGTGAAAATCGTACAGGAGACCGTGTCAGTGCCCCTGTGCCTCGATAGCGCTGACCCCGAAGCCCTGCGGCGCGCTCTACCGCTTTGCAAGCAACGGGCGATGATCAATTCCATCACGGACGAACCGGCGCGCATCAAAGCTCTGCTCCCGGTCTTGAAGGAGTTTCGCCCCAAGGTAATTGCCCTGTGCATGGGCGAGGCAGGGCCGCCCAATACCGCCGAAGAGCGCATTACTACCGCGAGCCACCTACTCGACCGGCTGCTGGCAGATGGATTTGTGCTCGATGATATCTA
>PMYF01000589.1:1984-2741 GCA_003171295.1 Acidobacteriota bacterium
TCGACCCCTGCGACCCGCAACTGATGGCGAATATCCGTGCCGCGGAAGCCTTGCTGGGGCGGGACGAGTATTGCGCCAATTACCTCCGCGCTTTCCGCGAGGGGAAACTGGAGTTGCCGGCCGCCGCATAGGGGCTTACGGCCTGGGCAGCACCGGCACTTTGCCGGATTGCCACCGGGACGACGGCGCTGCGGCGCAGGATCTGTTGCTGCGAGGCCGTGTTTTAGAGGCTGTCTCAAAACTCGCAAAGTACGGTTTCTAGAACGAATAATCAGATACTCACGCTGTGCAAAAGTCGAGAATATCCAGTTTTGAGAGAGCCTCCTTGCCGGGACCGATAGCTTCGGGACAATTTCTGAATTGCCCCCACACGCAATTCCCGCTGGCGCGGAAACTTGTCCCGATGCATTGTGTTGGGAATACCCAACTTGGTGGCCCCCCCTGGATGTGCCTGAATTCCCGGAAACCGCGGGACGGAGAATCGCTCCAAGGACGGAGTCAGCATGGCAATTAAACCCGCAGAAATCGTCACCCTGGCGGGAGACGTGGGCAGGTACAAGGCTGACCTTTCCGTTCCGAATTTCTTAGCGCGGGGCTTCATGGGCGGCATGTTCATCGCCATGGGAGCGACTCTCGCCACGGTCTGCTCAACCGGGCTGGAGACTCCGCTGGGACCCGGCTTCAAGGCCATGATTGCGGGGGCCGTCTTTCCTGTAGGCTTGGTCGCGATCGTGATTACGGGCATGTCGCTCTTCAC
>PMYF01000138.1 GCA_003171295.1 Acidobacteriota bacterium
CCCTCGTTGAAGGGATATTCGTCGGGATGGCGGAGCGCTACGAACTCGTAATCCTGCTCAAAGCTGGGAAAATCCAATCCCGCCGTCCACTGCACGGCCTCCAACGACGCTTGCAGCGCCCACTCGAGGTCCGGCACCAGTTCGCGTACCTGGGACTTGGTGGGGACTTTGTAGAATCCGCCCACCGCCGCCGAGATGGGATGGATTTCGCGTCCGCCCAGCAGCGAGACGATGCGGTTGCCGATCTTCTTAAGCCGCAGCGCTTTCTCCACCACCTCGCGGTGGGCGCCGGCCANNGGGGCGTGGAGCATGTAGACGTGCAGCGTGTGGCTCTCAATCCATTCACCGCAATAGAACAGACGGCGGAGCAAACGCACGGCGGGGTCGATGCGAACCCCCAAGGCCCGTTCGAGGGCATGGACGGCGCTCATCTGATAGGCAATGGGGCAGATGCCGCAAATGCGCGCGGTGATATCCGCAATTTCCGAATAGTGCCGCCCGCGCATGAAGGCTTCGAAGAAGCGCGGCGGTTCGTAGATCTTCAGTTTGATGTCCGCCACGCGCTCGCCGGCCATCTTGATGAAGAGTGCGCCTTCGCCCTCCACTCGCGCCAGCGTGTCGACTCGGATGGTGCGCCCCGTCATTTCCGTTCACACTCCTCGCTGGCTTTGCGAAACTGCCATGACCAGGCATTGAATCCGCGGAAGGCGCGGACGATTTGATCGGAAGACTGCCCGAGAATATGGAGCTGATTCGACAAGGAACTGGTATTCGGGCTTTCCATCGGGCCGTAGCACCCGTAGCAGCCGCGGTCGTAACTGGGGCAAAGCGCGCCGCAGCCGGCCTGCGTCACGGGACCCAGACAGGCGGTTCCCCGCGCCACGGTGATGCACACATTGCCCTTGCGTTTGCATTCCACGCACGTGCTGTGGGTGGGAATATTCGGCTTGCGTCCTGCCACCATGGCAGCGACCAGTTCGACCAGGTGCAGCTTGTTGATGGGGCAGCCGCGCAACTCGAAATCCACCGGCACATGCTCGGCGATGGGGGTCGAGAGCTTCAGCGTGCTGATGAATTGCGGCGTGGCGTACACCACGCGGATGAATTCGTTGACGTCCTTCCAGTTGCGCAGGGCCTGGATGCCCCCGGCCGTGGCACAAGCTCCGATGGTCACCAGAGTCTTGCACTCCCGCCGTACCTCCTGAATGCGCTGCGCGTCGTGGTGAGTGGTGATGGAGCCTTCCACCAGGCCAATGTCGTACGGCCCTTTCCGCATGGTCCGCGACGCTTCCGGGAAGTAGGCAATCTCCACGGCTCCCACGATGCCGAGCAGTTCGTCTTCGGCATCAAGCAGGCTCAACTGGCAGCCGTCGCAGGAGGCGAACTTGAAGACCGCGATCTTCGGCCTGCCCTTGCGCTTGGATGAAGTTCTAGAGCTCATACTTGTCCAGCAGACGTTGGATTCGGTCGTAGGGGAAAACCGGTCCGTCCTTGCAAATGAAGTGCGGTCCGTACTGGCAATGTCCACAGAACCCGACGGCGCACTTCATGTTCCGCTCCATGGAAACATAAATGTCTCCGCGCTTGAATCCTTGTATCTCCAGTTCGCGGGTGACAAAACGCATCATGATTTCGGGTCCGCAGGCCATCGCCACCGACCGGTCCGGCCGCAACCGCGCATACTTGAACAAGGTCGTGACCATACCGACACGCCCATGCCAGCTCAGGCCGCCATAGTCAACCGTGGTCAACACCTGGGTTTCCGGCTGGCGGGACCACGAGGCCAACTCTTTGCGATACAGAACATCGCGGGGACTGCGCGCGCCGTAAAGCAGCACCAGCCGCCCGTAATCTCGGCGATGGTTCAGCACCTCGTAGATGACCGGGCGCAACGGCGCCAGCCCGATGCCTCCGGCGATCACCACAATGTCGCGTCCGCGCGCGGCCTCCATGGGCCAGCCGGTGCCAAACGGACCGCGCACACCCACCGTCTCACCCACCTCGCAGCTCACCAGGGCATGGGTGGCGTTGCCCACCGAGCGCACCGTATACTCCAGCCGCCCGTGGTTTCCAGGATCGCCGCTGATAGAGATGGGCAGTTCCCCCACGCCAAACACCCAGAGCATGTTGAACTGCCCGGGCTTGAACGTCGATCCGTCCGCTTCACCTTCGGACTCGAGGCTCAGCGAGAATGTGTCCGGCGTCTCCTTGCTGACGCGCCGCACCGCGTAAGGCCGCGGCAGCATGGGATCGCCGCTGATCGGGAGCGTTTCTGTCTCTGCCTTCGTCATTACCGTGCCCCGTAAACGTCGAGCAATTGCATGCGGGTGGCGTTCAGCCGCTGTGCCGTGATTGCCGAGAAGCGCTTGAGCACCTCATAGCCCAGATCGTGATTCTGTTCACACTTCCCCCGCAGGCACTTCCCATCGAGGATGATTGCACGCGTCTCGACGGTAGCATGTGCGTGGAATTTCCACAGATAGGGAGGGAACAGCCACGACCACCCCAGAACATCCCCTTCCGCCAGGGTTTCGATCACAATCGGCTTGCGCTGCGGCGCAAAGAGTTCCAGCGACACCTTGCCTGAGCGAATCAGATAGAACTGGTTGGCCTCTTCGCCTTCTCTGAAGATGTAAGTTCCTCCCCGGAAGCGGGCATTCGCCGCGCATCCGGTGAGCAAAGTCGTATAATACGACTCCAGACCTTTAAAGAAGGGATGTTCTGCGATGATGCGCTCAAGGGTTTCCATCGTTTCCACCTTCCCGCAAGGCTCGGACTTCTTCCGTGATATCGATCCCCACCGGGCACCAGGTGATGCAGCGCCCGCAGCCCACGCACCCCGAGGTTCCGAATTGATCGATCCAGGAGGCCAACTTGTGGGTCATCCACTGCCGGTATCGTGACTTGGTAGAAGCCCGCACACTGCCTCCGTGGATGTAGGAATAGCTCATCGTAAAGCAGGAGTCCCAGCGGCGCCAGCGCTCGGCATGTTCGCCGCTCACGTCGCTCACGTCCTCGACGGACGTACAGAAGCAGGTGGGGCAGACCATCGTACAGTTGGCGCAGGTGAGGCAGCGCCCAGCGACATTTTCCCAGCGCGCGTGCTCGAAATTATCGTAAAGAAGCTCTTTGATGCCGGTGCGGTCGATGCTGCGCACCTGCTGCCGCGCGGCGGCCTCGACGGCCTTTCCCGCCTGCCCAACTTGCGCCGCCGTAGCCGCAGCCGTCTCCACTTCCGCCAGCACCTGCACTCCGCGCGCACTCCCCACTTGCACCAGAAACAGGTGCTGGTTGTCGTCGAGGAGTTCGGTGAGTGCCAGGTCGAACCCACTGCGCACCTCCGGTCCCGTGTCCATCGAGGCGCAGAAACACGTCGCCGCCGACTGCGTGCACTGCTGGGCGACAATGAACACGCCGTTCCGCCGGCCGCCGTAAATGGGGTCGTGGTACTTGTCCTGAGTCAGCACCCGGTCCTGCACCGCAATCGCGGCCAGGTCACAGGCCCGGACTCCGAGAAAGGCATAGGGGCGCGGCGGCTGCGGCTCGTTATTCAGGATCCGGAACGATCCGCCCCGCCGCTCTGCCGTCCACAGTTTCACATCGGCGGGGTGAAGGTATTTCTTCCAACTCTGCGGCCCCACGACAGAGCCAAATACCGCCTTGTCTTCGTGCCGCTTCAGCCGGTACTGCCCGGGAGCTTGCTCATCGGTCCAGCCGGCAGGCAAATCCTCATCGGATTCGATCTGATCGAGGACGATGGCCTTGTCTCGAACCGTCGGCCCAATGACTTGATACCCACGCCGCAGCAACGCCTGAACGAGAGTGCCCAAGCCGCCGCGATCCAGAATCTTTTGCGTATTCTCGACCACGAGACTTACCTCAACGCCATACGCAATTGCGGGGACCAACTCCCCGCCGTCGGGCGGTATTGTAGACACTTCGGGAGATGAACGCAAGGCCGTTTCGTGCATTTCTTTTTGTCACAATAATTCACCTGCGTCAGTGTCGTTTTGAAGCCTTCGAGGCTCCTACTCCGTTCAATCTGGAAGCGTCTCCGACAGCACGCGCACGAACTTTTCGCCCATGATGAGGCGGATGTTGTGCTCAGAAATACCACCAGTCCTGGGTGGCTCAGGGCTACTGCTTCTGAACCGCTCTCAGCATCGAACCCTCATTTACGCAGGCCTGCCGAAAACTCACCATCTGCGCGCGTCAAACAGCTCGCTGCTCTCCAGCTTTCTTGGTCCTAATGCGGGGCGTGAGAAATTTTCAGCTTCGGATTTTCAAGCGCCACTGAAGAAATGCAGAACGCATCGGCAGGCCAAGAATCTCACAGTGACTGGACGGCGCGCGACTTCCACACTTCTCCCGCAGAGGGCGTTTTCCGCCCAAATCCGCCTCAGTCCAATCCCGGCAAAAGAATCACGCGGCCTTTACGTCCCCCGGGAGACGGGCTGGAGTGAGCTTGTCCTCATAGGCCTTTACCGCATGAAAGATCGCTTTGTCAAAGAAGCTTCCAATGCGGTCCCGCAGCTCTCGCTCTTGGCGCAGCTCGACAGGCAGATCCACCATGCCGCTGGTCTGAACGAAGTGGAATAAGTGGTTCTTGGTCGCCGTGAGGGCTGCAACAACCTCCGCGAGCGGAAAAGTTTCCGAATATCGGCAGACCGCCAAGTCGGAAAAATCCGTAGCAATCATTTCCTCATTCCCCCGGCGGATACACTCTGCAAGACTTAGATAGACGGAGTATGTCCGAGAACGCAGCTCTTGATACGATAAGTAATGGTAATGGGGCGTTAGCGGGTTACGCTGCAGATCTTGAATAGCCCCACCTGTTAGATCCTCGGGATGGCTCTCAATGATTTGAACCAAGCGAGCAGCAAGCATGTTGCACCTCCTGCTGAAACTGCTCTGAAACTAGGAGTGGAAACTGGTGTGGTCCCATCGGCATCCGGCCATAGGTCGATCCATGCGATGTCCGGGTGCACTTAACTACGCAAAGAATAATCCTCGAGGGGGTGACCGTCAAGAGCAACTTTGAGCAGTTAGCAACTTCGGAATATGGCAGGTAGCGGCGCGCCCGCCATGGCTGCTACCCAGAGCTCGAGTCTGCCCCTCCCCGCAAACCTTCGACATGACCTGTTATGCCACCCGCATGCGCCGGGATTGGTGTTTCTCACCAACCTGTTCGGGAGCTGCGTGCGGGGGCTCGCAAGGCTAGCCTTAGTCGCCGACCGTAAGTGAGATTCGGCCTGAAAAACGCCCTTTGCGGATAGCAAAGCGGTGCGCCCTGCATAACCGTCGGAAGATCCCCTTACCACCAGTAATCGACCCTTGCCGAGGCAGGCAAGCTTCTGGTTCAAGTCGGATCACCGGAAACTGATCCTGTACCACTAAATTTAAACTCCACCATTACCCTTGCCAGCCTATACAGGGATTGCAGGGGATTCCCTCGACCTTGCCCCATCACAGAACTTCGCGCAAGCCGAAGTCCCGTCTGAAGAATTCCCACTACCCAAAGGAGGATGCAATGGCAACAGCATTACCAATCCTGGAAATCCAGGAACCTGGCGC
>PMYF01000093.1 GCA_003171295.1 Acidobacteriota bacterium
GCTCGTCCAGGTTAGCCATTGCCCCTAATCCGGCGTTAAGCGATCAGCGGCCAAGGATTGGGCACATGAAGGCGGCTTCGGGGTTGCAAGTTGGCGATGAGCGGACGTTTTGGTGAGGCGGCGACTCCACAGGAGGCGCGTGCTCGGTGCTAGAGACGGCGAAAGTACGTGCGCGGACACAACGCTGCTGAGCCCGAGTTTAAAAAGGCGCTGCAAAATCCGGCGATAAGCAAGGTCGAACGTGATTCAGGCTCGCAGAGGTAGAAGGCTGAACGCCTCCAGCCACTCCGCCAGGCGCTCCGCCGTCGTTGCCAGCCGCAGCACGATAGAGCGTGCGTGATGCACCAGTTTGCCCGGAATGTTGAAGATAAGAAAGCGCAACCGCTTGGGCCGCGCCGTCAGGTACTCGGCAGGCAGCGCCAACCGCTTCAATGCCGTCAGCAGGTTATAAGTGAGCACCGCCAGACGCAACCACGCCGCATTGGTCCCGAAGTACTTTGTCGGCATGATTCCAGCCGCCAACTCGTTCTTCAACACGTCGTGTACTCCTTCAATCGTTCCCGCTTTTTCTCGATGCCACTCGATCAGGCGGCTTGGCTTCCACTTATCGATGTTTGTGACTACGGCGAAGTGCTTTACCTTGCTCCCGTCGGCAAACAGATTCTCCTGGCGGTCGCGAATCCGGATAGCGAGATAGCGCAGCGGTTGCGTGTCTTTCTTCTCGCTCTTCTCCCCAGGCACAAAATCCACTTCCGCGCATTCCCGTATAAGTTCCGGATGTGGCTTGCCATATGGCTCCCACGCGGACTCACCCAACTTCTCTATCGCCTCATGCAACGCCGGATTCATCCGTGCGCTGATCGCGAATCCAATCGGCCCGCGCGGTCCATCCACTCGGTTCTCATCCCGAAGCCAGTTGACCAAGTTACATTCGTGGCACGCCGAATCTCCACGAAAGTAGTAAGTCGTTACGGTCTCCGGGAGGGCAGCGAAGGAACGCTTGGCCACGTTGAGCGGCTCCATCATAGCGGGCACATTACCATCGCGAAACTCGTCGGCCAGCACCACGTTCATCTCTGCCCACACGGCTAACATCGGCTGATAACCGCGTTCTCCCTCATAAGTGCGCAAGGCCTCCCGGTTGCTGCTCTCGATGATCGTCGCATCCTGGTCGACCGTGGCAATACGCTGATCCGGGCACCGCCGCCCTAACTCCTTGACTAACTCATGGTTCACTCGTCCAAGCCCCGCCAGCGCCGCGTTCTCCTCGGGGATGTAGGCGATCTGGCCTTGCGCGCGGCCCTGCCTGGCCGCTTCTATCTTGTCCTCTTCGTGAAACTGATAGAGGAATCGTCGCGCCGCATCGGGTGACGGAATATTATGCCCCAGCATCTCACCCAAGCCCGCGTCTTCGCGCAGGCGCAGAAAATCGTCGAAGCATTCCCCGCCCATCGCGTTCAGAACCACAAAGCTCTCCACCATCTCCGCTTCGTCCAGGCCCCGTTCCCGTTGCTTGACTTCGACCTGCTCCCGCACGCGCGCGGGCAGTCCAAGGCAGCGAAATGCCCGCACCAGCAGCGGTACGCCGCCCATGGCGGTGAGTGTTTCAGGGATCGGCTCAGGGTCGATGGAGATCAACATGGGAGATTCCGTAGAGGAAGGCTTGCGAGGTTTCTTCACTGCTCAATTTTACTCAGCCCGCGCACCCGCCGGGTGCGGGCAAGGCTCCCGCCAGAGAAAACTGGCAAGACGGCAAATGCCTCATTGCACTGCATAAACCGCCCACAACTCCGCACAGCCAACCCCCTGCTCGCTGCTTAACGCCGGATTGGGGCCATTGCCGTCCGGGATTGACCTGCTATCCATGCCCCCGTATCATCAAGGTTGGAAGCCGTGCGCCGAATGCGGTCCGCACCTCCCCCTGGCGGGTCATTTCGACCTGCGCCTTCCAGGCATTCACTAGGCACGACACTGGCGGGGTAGCTCAGATGGTTAGAGCGACGGATTCATAACCCGTAGGTCGGCAGTTCGATCCTGCCTCCCGCCACCAATCAAATCAACAAGATCGGCAATGGAGTTGCCATCCCGGCCGAGGCGCAGCGGAGTCGAACGTCTGCCCTGTGCGCAGCCGAAGGGGATCTGCGGCTGCTTCTGATCGCCCTGTGTCTACTCAAAGGGGCCGGATCGCTACCGGCGGCCCATGCGGTAATCGACATAGAGGATGTGAGCTTTGATCTGGTCGCCTGCTCTGTACTGTGGGAGTTGCGCCATCTTCAGCATGTGGAGGATTGCGCCTGGGTTACCATTACTCCACTCGACAAGAGCGGGCAGAGTCGTCTCCAGATTGGATGCCCACAGCTGGATTCTCTCCGCCTCGCGCCGGGCAAATTCCAACGCTATCTCTTGAGGCCAGTTCTTCACTTCCAGGCGCTCCGATTTGTTCGCGCAGAGCGGCCGCAGCGCGCCGATGTCTTCCATATGCGGCGACCGCGACGCAAAGATAACCGGTGTGCGTCCGTAGTAATGCAAGTTCTTGATCATGCCGCTCACAACGCGAGACGGACCGTCGAGATGGTCCAGCACCATGAAAAAAGGCTGGGCATCAAGAGCCCGGTGCACAATCCCTTTAAGTGAAGAGGATGAGAGCGCGCCGATATTTCCGGGAACATCGATTGCCTCGTCTGCAGTATGCATTGCCTGGAGCAAGGCGAGAAGGAGTTCGCGTGGCGATCGCGTCTGAGCTGAGTAGAGCGCAAGCGGTTGGCCTGCGACGAAGGCGCTCAACAAGCGCGATTTGCCCACGCCCTCCGGCCCGAATACCAGCAGGGATTTTCGTATCTTCGCCTGGCTCCGAAGGCGGTCCAACTCCTCTTCGCGCTCGACGCAGCTCAGATACTCACGTGACGGCTCGCGTTGTGCTGAGGATGAAGGCATCACGCCTCTTTCTCCGAAAACTGCTAGCTGGCGTTGGCTTCCAAGTTGCGCCGAAGTTTAGTCGATTAAAAAAGGCCGCTCCGCAGTCGGATGCGCATGGATGAAATTAGACGAGTGCCGAAACATCCTGTTCCAGTCGGTTGAGTCGCTCAATTGCCGCCACTACGGCGGGAGTTCCTTCTTCTTTGACTTTGCGTGCCCGGTCAAGTGCCTGTTCTGCAATGCGGCTGATTTCATGCAATAGCTTGCGAATCTCGGCCTCCAGGCGCCCCCGGCTGTCCTGTATGCGATTGAGAACATCGTTTTGCACACGCGCGCTGTTCACTTCCAGCAGATGTTGCAGAAACTGGGTTTGAAACAGCCGCCCAACCGCACGGTCAGCACGTCCGCACAGGCTATACAGGCGGCGCAGGATCTGGGCTATCCGCTGGTGATGCGTCCTTCCAACGTGCTGGGCGGACGTGCGATGGAAATCGTGCATGGTCAACCAGATCTCGAACGCTACATGCGCGATGCGGTGGAAGACGCGAAGATTTATCCGGAACGTATGCCCATCCTGCTCGACCGTTTCCTGAACGATGCGATTGAAGTGGATGTGGATGCGATTTCCGACGGCAAGGAAGTGCTGATCGGCGGCGAGGAGTCGGGCGGCATCGGCATCAGCCGCCACCTGCCGGAGCGCGATGGGCTGCTGAACTCGCTTCTGCTGGCCAACGTGATGGCCGAAGAAGGCAAGACCCTGGGCGAGTTGGTCGCCGGCCTGCAAGCCGAGTACGGCGAAC
>PMYF01000128.1 GCA_003171295.1 Acidobacteriota bacterium
CTTCCCAGGTCCGAAAATCCGGACCTCCACCCCACGGACGAGGACCTGTCCGCGGGGACCCTGGACCTGGGGCACCCGGCGCCCAGCGTACAACTTGATTCCTACTCGACCTTCCTCATCGACACCAGATTGTAATCCGCGTCCAATGTGATCTCCTCGGCCCACCGCGCCCGCAGAGTTACGATCCATTGTTGCTTATCCCCATCCCATTGCGCATTCACNNATCTCGGCCCAACGCCAACAGTGAAATTACGTGCATACCCGGCACTTTTTCCAGATCGCCCAGGGGATCGATGGATTCGCTGGCGGCTTTCAACGCTTTCGTCACAGCGTCATTCATATCGGTGGCATGCCCGTGATACTGGTGGATAAACAACCTCAAAGGAATCGATAGAGACATGAAATCAGTGAATTCTCCATCCTTTAGAAATACAGCTTGATCATCATTGAGTTGTTGTGACCTCCAGGACGGATCTGTCGGATCCGCAGTGTGAGCCCGCCATGAGTATGCGCCACTGCTCGGATCACGCATGACGAGAACGCTTAGTGCTATTGGCCCTTTGGCTCCCATGATTTCTGTCCGAACTTCACGCAGATCCACCCTTACCTTGCCAGATGGGGAGTAGGCATTCACAAAGGTATCAATGTGAGACTTCTCCTCAAGTTGACAAGCTTGCGCCTTGGTGGTCATGGTAACGGCAGCTGTGCCAAGGGTTAGAAGCACGGTGATAATCATGATTCTCTGCGACATGGACCTCACCCTTCGACGGGTTAAACACGATACCGCGGCGATTGCTGTGATGCCGGTCCCGGTCTTCACACTTGAGAACCGAGGCCACCCGGCACCACGGTGACTTCTATTCGACTTTCTTCATCGACACGAGCTTGTAATCCGCATCCAAGGTGACCTCCTCGGTCCACCGCGCCTTTAGGGTTATGATCCAGTGTTGCTTATCCCCATCCCATCGCACATCGGTTACCTTCGGGTCCATTTCGAGCGCCGCACTGCCAGGTCTGGACACGAAGTCGAGGCTCAACCCAGTTAGCTGGACTTTGTGCGGTGGCCGCGCGAAATCCACGTTGCCGGGAGGATCATTGAACTCTGCGGTAGAGCTTAAGGCTGTTTGTTCGGCCTCATCCATGCTCGATGCATGGCCCTGAGGATCCTGAATATACAGCGTTAGCATTTTGGACGAGAAGGTGAAAATGCTGTTGTCCTTCAAGAATGCGGCGCGACCGCTCTTAAACAACGTCGTCTGCACGGAGACGTCAGTAGCGGAACCTTCAATAGTGACAATCCAGGAGAACGCCCCGCTTTGGGGATCGAAAAGGATGAAAATCCTATGCGGCACTGGTTTTCCGTATGGCCCCGTCGTCTCCACCCGAATTTCCCTCAATTCAATCTTCACTTTACCGGTGATCGAACAGGCACTTCCCACATCGTCGAGGCGTGAAAGCGGGACAACGTGGCGATCAGGACCCGCAGTCAATCTAAGCGGAGCAAGCATGCTGAGCGCGTATACGAGGATCTGAACTGCTGTTTTCTTGAACATGGGGATGGTCCCTCCTATGGGACTAGGGTTACACTGCAACCGCCGAACGGTTGTTGAACGTAGTAGTAGTTGCTGGCTGCGTTGGGAATTGGTTCGGCATATCCCGCGACTGCCTGTCTTTCGAAGTCGCAATCATTGGCGTACGTTGCTCCGTAGGAGGGATCGAAATAAGGGCCTCCGACATTGAGATTAGCGGGCGCTTTAACGATGAAATGGCGTACGAACACCTTCTCTGACGGCGTGGGGCTGTTTTGCCCTGGGAGTCCGGGTACGCTTGTAAGATCGCCAAGCACGGGACCTGAGGGGGGGACCGTGACCATCCCGCAGCAGGCCCCATTTTCTAGTCCGAGTATGAGCTGGTAGATCCGCGGTGCATTACCGGGGTAGGTTGGTGAGTTGCTAAAACCCCAGTTGTTAACGAGCATCTGGCCATTGGCACCTCCCGGGATTGGCGTGACCGTAACAAAACTTGATGGAATGCCATTCACCGCGAGTGCATCCATGAAGAGGCGCGCCCATGAGCCGCACTGGCCGCTCCCGGTTGGAGACGTTAAGAGGCCAACCGAGCTGGTTGCACAACCTTCGAACCCGATACCTTGCTCGTAATAGTACAACAGCCTCCCATCCCATCCGTCGACGTTTGCCGGGCCCGCAAATTGCTCCCAGGTATTCTGAAATGCAGCCGTCTGCGTGGTTGCGCCGCCGCCGCCAATCGCCAGCTTCACTGCCGTTAGCGGCATCACGCTTTCGCTTAATCCCGACGGGGCGGCAAGCGTCACATATACTTCGCTGGATGTGGAGCCTGCCGGTTCACACAGTGATGGTCCGGATGAGCATGTTTGAACCGGCGGGCTATTGTGGCGCGGCGGCTGGAGGATCAGGCTCCTGAACCGTTACCGTGATGATGTTCCATTTGACCACATCGGACTTTGGGTCATTCGAAATGTGCGCCGATACCTGAATGGTATACGTTCCGGGCGCGCTCATATCGAGCCACCTGCCCACAAGGTCGTGATCGATCATGCTTTCGCCCGGTTGCAGCACATTATCTTTGGTACCTGCTAAATGTCCTCCATGATCGTCCCCAATCATCTTCACTTCATTGGGCTTTCTCAGACCAACCAGGTTGCCGTCGCTGTCGTGTACGTCAATGTAATAGCTCGAATGTGTACCTGCACCTGTCGATTTGCTGATCTCGTGATCTGTGATATTTGTCTTCCGAATCGCAACCACGACCATTGAACCAGTCTTCACAGTGGTCTCGGCGCTGTTCACAAAGTCCCAGACGTTGGAATGTTCCTTATCGAGATTAGCCGTAATTTCGAGTTTGAACGGCGGATTAACAGCTTCGGTCGGTTTAGAGAGCTCAGATTGGCCGGAAGCTGTGAGTGAAGCGCCGATCAAAAATAAAGCGTAAACGATTTTCATAATTCCTCCGCTGAGTAGCTTTCTACTCATATTCGAGGATGGCTTTTTCCAGGACGATACTACAAAGCAAGAAAGCCCGCCCCGGAAGCGGCTGACGCATTCGGGACGGCGTATCAACCAGCGCGACATGCTATCGCAAGCGGCGGAAGTTCGCCTCTCAAGAGAAGCGACTNNATTGACGCGTCATACGAATTGTCATCTCCTGCCTCTCTTCCGACCGAAGATGCAAGGCCTTGCTTCGAGTTAATTCTGGATGTTCCGTCAAGCGCCATGGCATATATCCATCAGCCGTTACTTCAATCTGAACATCTATATCAGGTGGTATGAGCACAGTCGAGTCAGCAGGTAAGCCCCTGCCTATGAGGTCCTTCGGATCGGTCGCGTTCCGCAGGATGATAGATGGGTTATCGATAGGAGCATCATTCGCGTCATCGACTATGTTCAATTTCAATGTTGCCGCTCTTGGCCCAAGCGTGAACAGGACGCTGCTGTTCGGGTGTTCGGGCGTAAGCACCACTACAATCTCCTTGCTTTGATGGCTATAAAAATTGAATGACATATTCGGATAGCCATCGGACGGTTTCATCACCCTCACAAGATAGGTATCCATTAGAAGTTTGTCTCGCGTGCATGAGCCGGATGCGTCTGTCTTGCATTCGGGAGAAGAGTAAAGCAGCATCCTTCCCGGAGGCGGATCGAACATGACGATAGCCGTCGGCACAGGGTTGCCCTGCTGATCGATCACCTTTACTGATATGGCTCCTTTAGGTTCCTGAGACCATATCTGCGTGCTGGCCACTAGAGCCAGAATTGCGAATGCGATGCGATTCATTGAAGTTCCTCCTGTTTGTCTTACTTTGGTATGAAGTCCCATCAGTCAGACTGTGGTGAAAGTCATTTTCCCAAAACAACGATAGGCAGGTTCCCTATGGCAATTGGGTAGTGCTTTGAGAAGAGTGCTGCAATGTCACATCAAGATTCACGTCCTGCGAAGGCTGTAAGTGCAGAATTGTTCGTGGCGATGTGTCGTATCCGGGCGCGGATATTTCATAAGAGATGTCAACCTCCGATGGTACGGCGAGCTTCAAATCGAGATTATTCCCAGACACGGCCATTTTTAGAAAAAGCGCATCTAGGTGAGTCCACTCCACAGGACGAGACACCCTGCGCAATGTAATTCCCGCGTTCTTCACTGCCAGCCCTGTTTCAGCGTCAAGGATAGTCAGCCGGCGAATATACGCTACTTTGGGTCCAAGCCGAATAACTATCCCTGAGCGAGGCTCCTCGCAGCTTAGAAGAACTTTTGGCGGTTCAC
>PMYF01000491.1 GCA_003171295.1 Acidobacteriota bacterium
GGCAAGACAAGTTGGCGAAACTGGAAGCCCTGATGGCGACTCGCAATCAGCAGGTCGACGGGCACCCCCCCTGCCAGCCGGAAGCCGGGCAGCGGCAACTGGAAGCCTGGCTATACCGGCACAAGCTGCAACGGCTGGTCAGCTTGAAGTTAGAGGGCCGCCATCTGGTGTGGGACAAACACCCCGAGGTGATCGAGAAAACTCTAGAGCTCGCCGGCTGCTATGTCGTCACCACCAATGTCGCCTCACCCGACATGAGCACCCAACAGGTGCATGATAGCTACCTGGCGCTGCAGAAAGTCGAGCAAGATTTCCGGACGATGAAGACCGGCTTACTAGAAGTGCGGCCGGTCTTCGTGCGCAAAAAGGATCGCCCGCGAGGACACGTGTTCTGCTGCATGCTGGCGTTGAAGTTGAGCCGCCAGATCGAGCGCCGACTGCGCGCCGTCTTTGGTACCACCGATACCGATCCGCAGGCCCTCACTCTCCCCGACGCCCTGGCCGCACTGAGCCGACTGTGCCTACTGGAGTACAAAATCGACGAGAAGACCACGGTCACCAAACTGCCACTGCCTAACGCAAACCAGCAACAGATCCTCACCGCGCTGGGCGTGAGCCTCCCCAAAAAGTAGTCAGACACCGTCTCCAGGGCGGAGCGAACAATTATCTCGCAGTCAACAACTTACCTGGCGAATCACGCGCTTCTTGCAAAGGAAGATCCGTCAGAATGACAGCGCCTACGCGTTTTTCCGCAGCCTGTTACGGCGCGAGGCTGGCGACCTGCTGTTTGACGGCCTGGGAAACGGCGGAGTTGGTGGCGAATTCCTTCTCTACCCGCTCGTAAATCTGGCGCGCCAGGGTGGGTTGCGAAGCGCGATAGGCATCCGCCTGGGCCAGCAGGGCACTGGCCTTGGGCACCGATAGCGTGGGATGATCCGCCAGTTCCTGATAAAGCTTGGCCGCCTCCGGCAGCTTGCCGGTCTTCGCGAGTTCACTCGCCAGAGCGAACTTGGCGAGCGAGGCGACTTCGGCGTCGTGGCCCTGGCTGGCTTCCTGCAATGTCGGGATGGCCGCAGCGTGGTCCTCCAGGAGCGCCTGGCATACCCCCATCTGGTAGCGCGCAATCGCTACGGCCTTCGGGCGGGGAATCATCTTGTAATTGTTCACAACGACCTGAAATTGTTCCAGGGCTTTCTTGTACTTGTCCTGCGCGGTCGCAAAGGAAGGCCCCCCCGGATCCATGGCGCCGGGTGCCGGCTGGCCCACGTAGGCGCGAAAGGTCTGGAGCGCCGCGCCCAAATCGGTGTTGGCTTGGGCTTCCTGGCGGTCAGTGTAATACCTGAGGCCGAAGGCCAGCCCCACCACCACGACGACCAGGATCGTGGCGTTCAGGATCTCCCTGTAGTGCTGTTTGAAAAACGCTTCGAATTCCTCTAGGCCGTTGCGAAAGTCATCTTGCTTAAGTTGATGGCGGGTCAGGCGGTCCAATGTCTTGGCTCCTTCCGAACACTTGTCTCTGTCATCTTAGCAACCCGCCGCAAGGGCGTCAATTGGCGTGCGCAGCAACACAGGCGGCTGGTAGAATCAGGGGGGCAATCGGCCCAGGGGGTTCGCCATGAAAACAAATCCTCACGCTGCCTTGCCCAGCGTAGCCATTGGGTTCCGGCCGGAATTCCTGGATTTCCGCCGGGGCATCCGGGTGGGCAATCTTGCAGACCACGAGCGCATCACGCGCATCTTGAAGCTCGCGCTGGAAGCGCGCTACCAACAAGGGTTCGTCACGGAGCGCTGGGGCCGCGGCGTCTTCTGGCGATGGATTGCCTTCCTGCCGCGCGCTAACCGTGAGGCCAAGCCGCTTTCCTCCCACGTGAGTTTCGGCTGCGCGAAGTTTTTCATCTCCGTGGAGACGGAGGAGAAACTCTTCCAGTGCGGACTGCAGATCGAGCGCGGCTACGTTAAGACGCCGCGCTCGTTCCGCGCCTGCCAACTGCGCCCGGATTGGGACTGGCACCGGCTGCTCAAAGGCCTGCGGCCCGGCAGCCCGCTGGAGCGGGAGCTGCGGCGGCTGATCTTGCGCGAGGGTTTCGGCCTCCACGCCGGCAGTTGGGAAACAGAAATCGCGCAATTCTCGAAGGCGAACTTTCCCGGCGTCGCGAAGCTGCGCCGCCTGCTCGCCGCCGCCCCCCAAACCCACTGGGCGGGATTCCAGCTCTTCTACCCCATGACCGAAGGAGAGGTGCGCAGCGCCACAGGCCTGGACTTGGTGGAATCCATGCTCGCCGTCTTCCGCGAGGTCACCCCGCTCATGAACCTTGTCATGCAGATTGAATTGGCGGAGCCTACCCAAGAGGATTGACCGACCCTCAAGGGATGTGGACTCCAGGCATGCGCGAATCCGAACGACCGGGCCGCTTGGGTGACTGTGCCGCAGGCGCTTTGGAGTGCGGGAGCATGCTCCTGCTTTGGGGCAGAGACCTATGATCTTGGAAAGCGACGGCGAGCCACCGCACTCCAAAGCGCTTCGCGCCGACCGCCGCGCTGGGTGAGGCGATGGATGACAAGTCGCGCCGCACCGCCTATGACATTCCGCATACCTTGCCCTGCCGGATTTCGGGGCGGCATCGATCATAAACGCCCTTCTCACAGGGTGATAACCCCCATGTTGACCCTGACAAAGGTCGGCCGGGGCGGCGCCCGATGAATTACATCTACAAGAATGAATAAGTTAGGTGCCCTCGACGTAGCCGCGAGATTCGTGGCCCGCCTTTTGCTCCTACAAGGCCGGGATGGTTCGGCGCAGTGTGAAGCCGGTGAGTCCGAATCTTCAGGTGGCAATGGGCTGGCCGGAAGAGTGGCGGACCGGATAACACGGGTGGGGGGGCACAGGTTATGCAAAAGGTCGTGATTCTCGGTGCGGCGGGAAGGGACTTCCACAATTTCAATGTGGTGTTTCGCAACAATCCTGCTTTCCAGGTCATCGCGTTTACGGCTACGCAGATTCCGAACATCGAGCACCGCTGTTATCCGGCGGAGCTGGCCGGGCCGTTGTATCCCGCCGGCATTCCAATTGTGGCCGAGGCCGAATTGGAGGACCTGATCCGCGCCCAGTCGGTGGACGTGGTGGTGTTTGCGTACAGCGACGTGTCGCACCAAACGGTGATGCATCTGGCCTCGCGAGCCGTGGCGACGGGCGCCGACTTCTGGCTGCTGGCGACGGAGCGCACCCAATTGCAGGCGCGCGTGCCGGTGGTCTCGGTGTGCGCCACGCGCACGGGCTGCGGGAAGAGTCCGGTGTCGCGCCGGGTGGCGCAGGAGTTGCGTGAGCTGGGCTGGAAGCTGGTGGTGGTCCGGCACCCGATGCCTTACGGCGATCTGGCGGCGGAGCGCGTGCAGCGTTTTGCCACGCTCGCTGACTTGGAGACCGAGCACTGCACCATCGAGGAGCGCGAGGAGTACGAACCGCACCTGCGCCGTAACACGGTGGTCTATGCGGGAGTCGATTATGCGGAGGTTCTGCGCCAGGTGGAACGGGAAGCGGAACTGATCCTGTGGGACGGCGGCAACAACGACACGCCCTTCTTCCGCTCCGACCTGGAAATTGTCGTGGCCGACCCGCACCGGGCGGGCCACGAGCTGGGGTATTTTCCGGGTGAGGTCAACCTGCGGCGCGCGCAGGTTGTGGTGATCAACAAGGTTGACACGGCTGCGCCGGAGGGTGTGGCGGCCGTGCGCGCGAACCTCGCCCGCCACAACCCCGCGGCCACGGTGATCGAGGCGGCTTGCCGGGTCAGCGTGACGGAGCCTGCCAGCATCAAAGGCCGGCGGGTACTGGTGGTGGAAGACGGACCCACGCTCACGCACGGCGAAATGGCTTATGGAGCGGGCGTGGTGGCGGCGTGCCAGTTCGAGGCCGCCGGGCAAGTTGATCCGCGTCCTTACGCGGTGGGCTCGATCGAAGAAGTGTTCCATCGCTTCCCGCACCTGAAAGACCTTCTGCCCGCAATGGGCTACAGTGACGCGCAGCGCCACGAGCTGGAAGAAACCATCAACCGCACTCCCTGCGACCTGGTGTTGGTGGCGACCCCCGTTGATTTGGGGCGCGTACTGCACCTGAACAAGCCCAGCCTGCGAGTGAATTACGAAATCGAAGAGCGTACGCGGCCTGGCCTGGGCGAAATCCTGGAGCGTTTCACGGAAAGCTGGCAACCTCAACGCCGCCTGAGAGCTGCTTGAGCAGTGAGCGCACGGCCATTCCCGAGCCCGCAGGAATCCAGAGGGCACCTTATGCGTAACCCCAAAGTCGTTGCCGAGGCCGGGAAAGAGCCCCTTCTGCGCCCTGCGGCCCTGGCGCGCCGGCATTTGCTTTCTCTCCACGACCTGACGCCCTCGGAAATCGAGTACCTGCTGACGTTGGCGCAACGTGTCAAGGCTGCTCCCGACCACCACAAGCACGCCTTGGAGGGCAAGACGCTGGCGATGCTTTTTGAAAAGCCCAGCCTGCGCACTCGCGTCACGTTTGAGGTCGGCATGGGCCAGTTAGGCGGACAGGTGCTCTACCTGGGGCCGCAGGAAGTGGGATTGGGCCAGCGCGAGGCGGTGAAGGATGTGGCGCGCAACCTCTCACGCTGGGTGGACGCGGTGGTGGCGCGCGTGTTCTCACATCAGACGGTGCTCGAGTTGGCAGAACACGCCTCGATTCCAGTCATCAATGGGCTTTCGGATTTTGAGCATCCCTGCCAGGCGCTGGGCGATTACTTGACGCTGCTCGAGCACAAGGGTAGGCTCGAGGGCACCACGCTCGCCTGGGTGGGCGACGGCAACAACGTGGCGCATTCCCTGATGTACGGCGCAGCACGTTTGGGCGTGCGCATGCGCATCGCCACCCCTGCCGGGTACGAACCAGACCGGTCAGCGCTGGCCGAGGCCAGGCGCGAGGGAGGCGCCATTGAGTTGACCCACGATCCCGCCCAGGCCGTGGCAGGCGCGGACGCCGTCTACACCGACGTCTGGACAAGCATGGGCCAGGAGGACGAGGCGGAAACCCGCGAGCAGGTCTTCCGTCCCTACCAGGTGAACGCGCGACTGATGCTCGCGGCAGGCCCCCAAGCCTTGTTCATGCACTGCTCGCCGGCGCATCGCGGCCAGGAAGTGACCGACGACGTCATGGATGCGCCTAGCTCCCTCGTTTGCGATCAGGCGGAGAATCGCCTGCACATCCAGAAAGCCATTTTGCTGGCGCTCCTTTCCTGAGAGACATCATGCTCCTTGCGGTGGTCGCCATAGCCGCCTTCTTCCTATCGCCCACTGCCCTCTGCCCGCCCCCGTCCTGCCCTTGTGCAATTTAGAATCGCCGCTAACTCCATTTATTTTCATCAACATCATGGA
>PMYF01000881.1 GCA_003171295.1 Acidobacteriota bacterium
TAAATATAGTTGACTGAAGTCAACGAAAACGCGTTTTGCAAAGGGTACAAGATTCCACTTGGTAATCAATCATATCGTAGCACAGCATTATTGTTGGCAATAATACCCTGCAAATACTACTATTTCGGAAATTACTGCTTGCAGTAGATTAATTGTTAGTCAGCAGGAAATGAAGGAGAATTTAGGTCCAATCTTTGCCATGGTAATCATAACTTGGAGATGTGTATGCGTTCTTAACGCTTTGTGGCGCACTCCTCTTCAATGGCGATGTGAGTAATAATCATTTCTTTCCTCGAAGGTATAAATCAAAGCGGTTAGGCGCGAAAAACGCGAGGCCGTGGCGCATACAATCTACGCCGTCTCATGGCGCGGATTGTGAAGATGATGCCGCTTCCCACCCTCCACCCAGCGCTTTAATCAGGAGTACCGCCGCCGCCATGCGCCGTCCCGCAATATCCGCCGCCGCCCTTTCATTCGTCAGCGCCGTCGTCTGGGCGATGATAACATTGAGATAGCCCACCGTTCCTGCTTTGTACTGGTTCATAGTCAGTGCCAGAGATTGCTGCGCGCTCTTCACCGCCGTACCCTGTACTTGTGCCTCCTCCTCTAAAATGCGCGAAGCAGCAAGGTTGTCCTCCACCTCCTGAAATCCCGCGAGTACGGTCTGGCGGTAAGTCGCCACTGCGCCATCGTAGGCCGCGCGCGCCTGGTCCGAAAGGGCCCGTATCGAGCCGCCTGCAAACAAGGTCTGGGCTACAGCAGGTCCCAAGGACCAGAAGTGGCTCGGCCAGGTGAGCCATGTTGGAGAATCGATGCTTTCGTACCCGCCCGATGCGCTCAGGGTTATTCTCGGAAAGAATGCGGCTTTCGCCACGCCGATCTGCGCGTTTGCCGCAGCGACACGCCGCTCCGAGGCAGCGATGTCCGGTCTTCGCTCGAGAAGCTCCGACGGTACACCGACGGGTACGGCAGGCGGGGTCGCAGCAACTGGCATAGCCGCAAGGGAGAAAACGGAGGCTGGCTTGCCGATGAGCACTGCAATCGCGTGCTCCAATTGCGCACGCTGGATCCCAAGGTCGATCAATTGGGACTGGGTGGATTTGAGCTGGGTTTTGGCCTGAAGAACATCCGTTTTCCCCGCCACGCCGCTGTCATACCGGTTCTGTGTCAGTTCGAGCGCCTTTTTGTACGCAGCGGCTGTCGCATTGAGAAGATGTATCTGTGCGTCAACTGTTCGCAACTGAAAATAAGCCTGCGCCAGTGCAGCCTGAACGCTCAACCGAACGGATTCGAGGTCGGCAGCGCTCGCTTGGGCGCTCGAACGGCTGGCCTCGACGGTGCGTCGAATGCGACCCCACACGTCGGCCTCCCAGAACACGTTAACAGGCAAAAAATAATCAGAGGTGGGAATTCCCCCGGTGCCCGAGCTCTGTGTGGGTGTGGAGGACCGCAACGCTCGTGTGAAGGAGACACCGGCTGCGACAGTGGGAAAATAGTTTGCGCGCGCGGCCTGTACGAGCGCTATGGCCTGGCGGTATTGCGCTTCTGCTGCAAGCACGGTCTGATTTGAAATGTTCACCTGTTCTTCGAGGTCGTTCAATTGCGGATCGTTGAATATACTCCACCACTTTCCCCTGATCGTGGTATCCCCCGGCTGGGCCACCTTCCAGTCTCCCATCTCTTTATATGCCTCGGGAACTGGTGCGGCCGGTCTTACGTAATCGGGCCCCACAGCGCACGCGGCGAGCACCACGCACATCGCCGCCGTGCGCCACATTACCTTCATTGTCCTGATAATGGTATTCACGTAGTCACCTCACAAATCCTCAAAAATTTCCTCGACCACTGCAGGATGGCGCTTTTGCCACAGTCCCTTCATGCGCAACCTGAACCTGTCGAGGTACAGATACATCACCGGCGTCGTATACAGGGTGAGCATCTGGCTGAATATGAGACCTCCGACGATAGCGATGCCCAGCGGTCTGCGAAGTTCCGATCCGATACCCCTGCCCAATGCAAGGGGCAGCCCACCGAGAAGCGCCGCCATGGTGGTCATCATGATGGGTCTGAAACGCAAAAGGCATGCCTGGAAGATAGCCTCTTCCGGGCTTTTCCCTTCCTTGCGCTCTGCCTCGAGGGCGAAATCGACCATCATGATCCCGTTCTTTTTGACGAGGCCAATAAGAAGAATGATGCCGATGAGGGCAATGATGCTGAAATCAATGCGGAAGATCAGAAGCGCAAGAAGTGCCCCCACGCCTGCAGACGGAAGAGTGGACAAGATCGTGATGGGATGGACATAGCTTTCATAGAGCATCCCCAGCACGATGTAGACCGCCGCAAGCGCGGCGAGAATAAGCCACGGCATGTTGGCGAGAGCGGCCTGGAAGACCTGCGCCGTTCCCTGAAAGCTGCCTTTGATACTATCAGGAAGTCCCATTTCCCGGGTCGCCTCCTCTATCTCCTTCACCGCTTCTCCAAGAGACTTGCCGGCCACCAGGTTGAAAGAGATGGTAACGGCAGGGAACTGACTCTGGTGGTTAACGGCCAGGGTGGTTGTATTCCGTTCAAACCGTGCAAACGCGGAGAGGGGTACCATTGCCCCGGTCTTCGACCGGACATAAATGTCGCGAAGCGTCTCCGGTCTCTGCCAGAAACTCGGCTCAACCTCCATTACCGTGTGATACTGATTGAGATAGGTGTAGGTGATCGAAACCTGCCGCTGGCCAAAGGCATCATAGAGCGCGTCATCTATTGCCTGGGATGTGATACCGAGGCGAGAGGCTGTGTTCCGGTCGATGACGAGGGTTGCCTCCAGTCCCTTGTTTTGTTGGTCGCTGTTGACATCGACGAGGGCGGGGAGCCCGCGCATCTGCTGCAGCACGCGTGGAGACCAGGTGTTGAGGTCAGAGAGGTTTTCTCCCTTCAGCGTATACTGATACATGCCGCCGCTTGTCCTTCCTCCCACACGTAGGTCCTGCACCACCTGAAGATAGGTCTGAGCCCCCGGCACTTGGGTGAGCTTGCCGCGGAGCCGTCCGATCACCTCGTTGGCCGTGCTTTTGCGCTGCCCGTGAGGATTGAGGGAGATAAAGAGACGGCCCGTGTTTGTTGTGGCGCCTCCTCCTGAGCCGCCCGTGAAGCCGGCTACATTTTCCACATCTCGATCGGCCTTGATAATATCCACTACCCGCTTGAGCTTTGCTTCCATGGCCTGGAATGATATATCCTGCTCGGCAATAATGGTGCCGCTGATACGCCCGGTATCCTGTTCAGGGAAAAACCCTTTCGGGCTGATGGCAAAGAGGCCGACGCTGACGGCCACACAGGCCACGACCAGGGTCAGCATGAATCTGGGGTGACCAAGGGCCCAGTGCAAGGTCATCTCGTATCGGCTGCGCATCCCGTTGAATAACCCCTCGCTTATCTTATATACCCTGCCGTGCGCGGCAGTTTTCCCTGGGTTTAAGAGCCTGGCGCACATCATGGGCGTCACAGTAAGCGATGCCACCAGAGAAACAGCGACGGCGGCACTTAAAGTGACGGCAAATTCACGAAGGAGTCTGCCGGGGATATCCGCCATCAAGAGAAGAGGGATGAAAACCGCCACGAGAGAGACGCTCATGGACAGGACGGTAAACGTGATTTCCTTCGCGCCAAGCAAAGCTGACTGCATGGCCGTAGTGCCCATCTCCATGTGTCGCGTGGTATTTTCGAGCACCACGATGGCATCATCGACGACAAACCCCGTTGCTATGGTCAGTGCCATGAGCGAAAGGTTGTCCAGGTTGTAGTGGAGAAGATACATAACGGCGAAGGTGCCGATCAGCGAAATGACCACTGCTACGGCAGGTATCACCGTGGCGCGGACATTCCTGAGAAAACCGAAGACCACCAGAATGACGAGGATGGCCGAGATCATGAGCGTGGTTTCTACGTCCTTTAAGGACCCCCTGATCGGAGGCGTACGGTCCTGTATGACGGTGGCTTTTACCGCGCCGGGCATTGCGGCCTCCAGCTGGGGGATAAGCGCGCGCACCCGGTCTACGGTCTCGATGATATTGGCCCCGGGCTGGCGGAAGATGATCACCATGACCGCAGGTTTCCCGTTCACGAGACCTGTGGCCCTGACGTCCTCTACGGAGTCCGCCACCTTTGCCACGTCGAAGAGCCGCACCGCACCGCCTGACCGGTATGAGACGATTACGGGTTCATATTGATCGGCCTTGCGCAACTGATCGTTGGTCTGTATTTCCCAGGCATGCTCCCCGTTCGACAACTGCCCCTTGGGCCTATTTACATTGGTATTGCTCAAGACGCCGCGTATGTCTTCAAGGCTGATGCCGTATTTGTTCAGTGCTGTCGGGTTAAGCTCTACGCGGACAGCGGGCAGGGAGCTGCCTCCGACGATGACCTGGCCAACCCCTTCCACTTGCGACAGTTTCTGCTGCATGATGCTCGACGCTGCGTCGAACATCTGGGCCGTGGTAACGACGTCCGATGTGAGGGCGATGAGCAGGATGGGCGCGTCGGCCGGGTTGATCTTCCGATAGAAGGGATTACTGGGCAGATTTGCCGGCAGATCGCCGCGGGCGGCATTGATTGCCGCCTGTACGTCACGGGCAGCGCCGTCTATATTGCGGTTCAGGTCGAATTGCAGGGTAATACTCGTGGATCCGCGATAGCTCGTGGAAGTCATCTCGTTAACGCCGGCTATGCGCCCGAACTGGCGCTCTAGGGGAGTGGCGACAGAGGTGGCCATCGTTTCAGGGTCCGCCCCCGGCAGCGCAGCACTGACCGAGATAGTGGGAAACTCGACGGGCGGCAGGGGAGAGACGGGCAGCAGGTGAAGGGCGATGACTCCTGCCAGCACCAAAGCAATGGCGAGCAGTGTTGTGGCAACAGGCCTGTTTATGAACGTCTCTGAGATGTTCATGACCGGTCCGCAGGTATTGTTCCCTGATCCGTCTCATAGGCGCGACGGTGCTTGATTCGTCTTGACAGTCGGTCAAACCACAAATAGATGACCGGCGTCGTATACAGGGTGAGCATCTGGCTGA
>PMYF01000183.1 GCA_003171295.1 Acidobacteriota bacterium
GAAACTTGATTACGATTGATGATGTTGTCAAACGCCTTCTGAGAGCCGAGGGCGAGGAGGGCGAAACTAGATCCGAGGGGACTGTTGAGACTTATTTTGCGGGGGTAGAGAGCGCCTTTCGTCCGGGGGAAATGCTCTATGGTTTGGGCCTCGTTGAACGCCGAAACATTTCCGTTGAAGGCTCAGCCAAACGAGTGCTTCGGAGAACCTCCGTCATCGCTCCCGATATACTGGTCTTGTACGCAGCATTGCTTTTTCAGAGCAAGTTCTTCTCGAATCAGGCGACCGTCGGGACCCCGGATCTTCTCAAGGCGGGGCTTTCGAAGGCACTTGGGATGAAGGATAAGGATTTTCGTGAAGCGCTGTCCCGGATACACCATAACAAGGATTATGCCGGCTTTGTCCAGTACCGCAAACAGGTGAACCTTGACTCGGTCCAGTTTCTGAAGCAGGGCGATGCAGCCCNNGCCTACAAGTCGGGGCAAGTCCAATGGATCTGAAAGAGGAACTCCTTCCACTCTTGCAGCGCCAACTGGCGCCGAAACTTCGGTACAGGACGCTTCTATTCCAGTGTCGCCACATGCCGTCCATCGAGGCTCTGGAGGCGTGTCTTCTGGGGCTGGATGAGTTCTGGACGCAGGAGCCTGTACGAATTGCCCAAGAGGAGATGTTCGATGCTTTGGGAGCGGTGTCGGCGCAGAACCTTCTTCAGAGAATAAAGTCGGTTGAGTATCAGCGGCCGATCGTTCTTTGCGGGCCATTGCACGTCTGCGACTGCTGGAGCGGTGAGAGTCGCCGCGTTCTCTGGCAGCATCTGGCCGCATTCAGTGCCGGCCCCGGTATTGCCGTGGTCGATGTTCCCCGAGAGCAGGACACGCAGGGCCTGTTTCGCATTGTCGGACGACTGTCTGGCATGGATGCGTACTACCTGAAATCCAGATTGACCGCAACGGAGGACGGCCTGGTATGAAAAAGCTCAACGACCTGGTCACCATTCGTCCGTCGGCAGAACCGTACATAAACTTCGAGAAGTCGCTGAAGAGCGAGCCGGTATGCTCAGGCTTCGTGCCCGTTCAGTCGACCCTCGACGTGTTTGCCTTCCTGAAAGAGGCGACGGCCACCCACGCCACGTCGCGGGCGGCCATCTGTTACGGGACCTATGGATCAGGCAAGAGCCGCCTCTGTGTTGTCTTGGCCCGGCTTCTGTCCGAAGGTTTCGATGCGCAACCGCTCAAGCCCGTATGGGACCGGATGGACAAGCGGGGCTGGGGGGATCACCTGAAAGACCTCCGCAATGTTATGTGTCCAGGGGGAAGGACCTGGAGGCCCTGGCTGGTTGTGCCCATGTACGAGGCGGCCGGTGGCAGCACCATCGATAACGCTTTGCTGCACAATCTCATCAAGGCGGTTAAGGAACAGGGGCTGCCTGATGCTGTTCTTGGGGTTACGATCTACGAGGCGGCGGCCCGACGGCTGGAGTATATGATTGCTGACGGGCGACCCTTTAAGCCCGATCCCATGACGCCGTACCCGACAGCCGAATCGCTCATCAGGTCCCTAAGAGAAGATGCGAGCCAGGATGCGCTGGAGTTCTTCAAGAAGTGGCACATGAAGGAAACGGCGGGGATGACGCTCGATGGCGCTATCCGGGACCAGCCCCATTTGTCTGGCAACGCGGAGCAGTTNNATACGAGGGTGTTGCGGTCATCTGGGACGAGTTTGGCTTTGCCATAGAGGAGTTGCTGCGCGGGGCCGCCCAGGGCCATCGTGGCTTGGGCCGAGAGGTGATGGACCTGCAGAACTTCGTAGAGAACGCTTGCGCCGGGGGTGGCCTAAGTGGAAAGGTGTGCTTCCTGGGGTTTACGCACGTCAGCCTGAACGAATATGGAGCCCGTGCCAGCCTCAATGAGCAGGAGCGGGATCGGCTGACTGTGGTCAGTGGTCGCTTCCGTCAGCCGGATATCCCAATCCGCCTCAGCGTAACGGAGGCAGAGGGATACCATCTTCTGGGTGGCATGAAGGAACTCACGCCCGAAGGCTCCAAACTCCTGGCCAATGAGTTCCCGTGCATGAGGGCATTGGCAAGGAAGATGCCCTCGCTCCCCGTGTGGGAACAATTCAGTCCGGAGCAATGCTATAACGACATCATCAAGACGGCGTATCCGCTGCACCCGGCGGCGGCGTCCGTGCTCATCATGCTCTCCGACAGGATCGCCCAGGTGAACCGGACGGCGTTTTACTTCATGCACGACAAGGACAACGGCGGCGTTGCAGGCCAGATTGAGGATCGCCAGTTGCCGGAGCAGGCTAGCATTGGCAGTACGGAACTCCTCCGAGTTTCGGATATGTTCAAGTTTTTTGAGCAGGCGATGCGCGAGCACGATCCCGAGATATTCCATAGGTACGAGGAAGCCTTGGTCAGGTTCCCGGGCGGCGAGGAGATCGACGAGGCCGTCATCCGCACTGTGCTTGTCCTGAAGGTAGCCAATGTCTCGCCCACTACGGGCATGCTGGCCTTCTGTCTTTGCGATGCCTCAAGCGAAGAGGCTCAAGCCGCACCGTTGCACGCGTCGCTGGAGAGGTGTGTGAAGGCCAACGCGCTCTGGCGGAACGAAGCCACCAACGTTTGGGACTTCGGCCACTTCTCTTCCGTTGACGTTGAGGAACCTATTGAGGAAGAACTGGCCTCGATACCGGCGAAAGAGGCGGTTCACTTTGTTCGAACGGAGCCGCGGATTCAAGAGGAGTTGGCAGAATACGTTGGAACGTTTGACATGGAACCGGCCGAATCCGGAATCGTGCGCCGCGTTCGGGTGGAGATCTTGGACACACGAAATGGCAAGGACAGCATCAAGCCGGTCAATCCCGCTGTCAAGAGCCCCGGGGAAGGATGGTGCTCAGCGGCCATCAACATCGTTGTGGCTGGAACGGAAGAGGCTATTCGGAATTGGCGTGGGTGGGTGGAAGAGATGGACCCTTCCTGCTCTTACTTCCTCGTTCCGCAGACGCCTGTCGCACTGAGCGAAGATACGAGGCGCTTTCTGGCGATTCTCAGAGTCTTGGACAAGGGGAACCTCGACAAGAGCAGGAGGGAGAACCTGGACGCCATGTTTACTTCGCTGCGCGGCAGACTGCGCAAAGAGTTCGCCCGCTACTTCGGGAGCGAAGGTTTCAAGTCCGGCGAAGNNCGATTTCTGGGATCACATGCTGGAACGATCTACTGCTTCGTGTTGCTGAGGACGCATCGAGGCAATTCACGCGCGAGTCCAAGGTTCGGTGCGGCTCCTACAACGAATGGGCAGACGGACACCGAGCTCCAATCGAAAAAATTGTTGACCACATAATGAACTTCGATGATACGAGCGCGTATCACACGAAGTATCTCGGGTTTAGGGAGACCGCCCAGGAAGCGGCTGTCGTGGACGGCGTCCTCGTAGAGAATGAGTACCTGACTCAGGACATGCAGGGGCAATGGGTTCTTGGCAGCGTTAGCGATAAGCCCGACGAGGCCACTCCGGATGCGATCCAGCTCATACGCCAGCACTTCACTAAGGGGGGCGGTGCCGAAAAGCCATTCCTGAAATTGTTCTCCCAGTTGATCGAGCCTCCTTACGGAATCCCCAATGGCGTCATCCCGATTCTGGTTGCCTATGCTCTACGCGGCGACCTGGATCGGGTGGCTCTCTACGTTCGCCGGGGTGGCAACTCGCAACGAGTAACGAAGGCAGAGCTTGGGGAACATCTTGCCGAATTGGGGAGTTCGCCTGACCGGTATTCGTCTCGCTACGAGCAACTGGCGGGAAAGAACCGGTACGTGTTTAAGGCGTTGGGGGTGTTTCACAGGATTTCGTTTACGCCAGCGGAGTCTTCCGGAGAG
>PMYF01000929.1 GCA_003171295.1 Acidobacteriota bacterium
TCGAGGCTGGCGCCGCCGCCGGTGCTGATGTGGGTGATCTGGTCGGCTACGCCGGCCTGATTGATGGCGGAGACGGAGTCGCCGCCGCCGATGATGGAGATGGCCGACTTGTTGGCTGCTACGGCTTTGGCGATGGCGTTGGTGCCCACGGCGAAGCGTGGGAACTCGAAGACGCCGGCGGGGCCGTTCCAGACGATGGTGCGGGCGGTCGAGACGACCTTTTCAATGGCCGCGATGGATTTGGGACCGATGTCCAGGCCCATCCAGTCGGCGGGAAAGTTGACCGAGGTGTCCCACGGCTGGGTATTGGCGTCCGGGGCGAACTTGTCGGCCAGGATGTTATCGACAGGCAGCAGAAGGTTGACGCCTTTTGCCTTGGCCTTATCGAGCGCAGCCTTTGCCATGTCGATCTTGTCTTCTTCCACCAGGCTCTTGCCGGTGGTGACGCCCAGGGCGCGTTCAAAGGTGTAGGCCATGCCGCCGACGATGACCAGCGTATCCACCTTGTCAAGCAGGTTGCTGATGACGTCGATTTTGCCGGAGATTTTGGAGCCGCCGATGATGGCCACGAAGGGTTTTTCGGGCGCTTCAAGGGCTTTGCCCAGATAGGTGATTTCCTTTTCCATGAGCAGGCCGGCGACTGCGGGCTTAAGGAAGTGGGTGATGCCCTCGGTGGATGCGTGGGCGCGATGAGCGGAGCCGAAGGCGTCGTTGACGTAGACGTCGCACAGCGCCGCCAGTTTTTGGGCGAACTCGGGGTCATTCTTCTCTTCTTCCGGGTGGAAGCGCAGGTTTTCGAGCAGCAGCACCTGGCCCGATTCGAGTTGGCGCGCCATCTCTTCGGCCACTTCGCCTACGCAGTCTGGCGAGAAGGCAACATTCACGTCCTCGCCCAGTTTCTTGTCGAGCAGTTCGCGCAGCCGCTTCACCACGGGCCGGAGCGAATACTTCAGATTCGGTTTTCCCTTGGGACGGCCAAGGTGCGAAGCCAGAATCACCTTGCCTTTGTGCCGCAGCGCGTATTCGATGGTGGGTAGCGTGGCCACAATGCGCGTATCGTCGGTGATGGTCGAGCCGTCTTCGCTCAGCGGGACGTTGAAGTCCACGCGGATAAACAGCCGTTTGTCGGTCAGATCGATGTCCTTTATCGAGAGCTTGGCCATGAGAATCTACCTTTCGCGATAAACAGAGGTCAGAGATCCTGAGTCAGAGTGCAGCGAATTGGAAGGAGCCGACAGCAAACAGCAAACAGGAAACAGCAGACAGCAGACAACGGGTGGAAGAACTGAATCTGCCTGCTGTTTACTGTCTGCTGTCGGCCACTTTTACAGCCCCTTCTTGGCCAGGAAGCCGATCAGGTCGACCACGCGGTTCGAGTAGCCCCACTCGTTGTCGTACCAGCTCAGCACCTTCACGCTCTGGCCGACGACTTTCGTCAGCGGCGCGTCCACAATCGAGCTGCGCTTGTCGCCCTTGAAGTCCGAGCTGACCAGCAGGTTCGAGTCGACGCCCAGAATTCCCTTCAGTTTCCCCTCGGAGGCGGTCTTGAAGGCGGCGTTCAAGGCATCGACTGTTGTGGGCTTCTCGGCGATGTAGGTCAGGTCGACGATCGAGACGTTAGGGGTTGGGACGCGGATGGCAAAGCCGTCCAGCTTGCCGGCAGTCTCCGGGATCACTAGTTTCAGCGCCTTGGCGGCACCTGTAGAGCTGGGAATCATGTTGAGCGCGGCGGCACGGGCGCGGCGCAGATCCTTGTGCGGGAAGTCCAGAATGACCTGGTCGTTGGTGTAGCTATGAATGGTGGTCATGATGCCGGAGACGAGGCCCGTGGTTTCGAGAATCACCTTGACGACCGGCGCCAGGCAATTCGTGGTGCAACTAGCGTTGGAGATGATGTTGTGCTTCGCTGGATCGTACTTGTCCTCGTTCACGCCCAGCACGATGGTGATGTCTTCGTTGGTGGCCGGCGCCGAGATGATGACCTTCTTCACGGTCGCGCCCAGGTGCGCCTTGGCTTTGGTCGCATCGGTAAAGTGGCCGGTCGACTCGATGACCACCTGCGCGCCCACATCGGCCCAGGGCAGCTTGGCGGGGTCGCGCTCGGCCCACACCTTGATCTTCTTGCCGTCGACCGAGATAAAGTCGTCGCCCGACTTGATCTCGTTGGACAGATTGCCCAGAATCGAGTCGTACTTGAGCAGGTGAGCCAGCGTCGCCGGGCTGGTCAAGTCGTTGACGGCGACAAAATCAATTTCTTTGTTGCCAAGCGCGGCGCGCAACACATTGCGTCCGATGCGGCCGAAGCCGTTGATTCCAACCTTTACTGCCATGCGTGATTTCTCCTTGGTTATGGATGAGGCTGATGAATTCAAAAAGCCGGGTTGTGCGGCGTCTGAAGTGGGCGTGAAATGCATTTCCACTAAACCCTTGATCGTATCATTGCGGCCTACAGTGGAAAACTCATTGCGCGGCCGCACCGCACACGATTCCCTGCCGTAAGGGTGAAGTTCCCACGATGGAATTGTATGTGACCGAGTGCACACGATTTGCAGCGCCCTCGCCCGGTATGGTATTCGGGAGAATGGAAAGACTTATAGCAAGGATTGAAGCAGCATGACAAGACGCTCCAGACGCGGTCCCAATACCTCAGAATCCACAGGCAAAATCGGCCAGGAACTCCCATCGAATCAGCCGGCTCCATTGGTGCCGCTCTATCCCGACGACTTGCCCGCGCGCCCGCCCGGTCTGCATCGCCCCCAGGAACCGCGCCAGGGACAACCGGCGCGCCCGCAATGGCCCGCCAAGCCGGATCGGCCCGCTCGTCCGCAGCCGCCCGCAAAGCAGGAATTGCCGGCGAAGCAAGAGTGGAATGTCCCGCCCGGCTCCTCCGGCCGCCTCGAGGTCGAAACCCAGCCGGAGATGCCGGCCATGCCCACGCGTGCTCCCGGCCCGGGCGAGCGCTCGCCCCAGGCGCCCAAAGGCTTCGTGGTGCTGGCCATCGGCCTGCCCGGCTCCGGAAAAACCACCTGGTTCGGCCGCCGCGGCATCACCCCGCTCTCCTCTGACCTGCTGCGCAACATCCTCTTCGACGATGTCGAGGAGCAGCGCTACCAGGGGCTGGTCTTTTCCACCCTCCGTTCGCTCCTGCGCGCGCGGCTCATTGCCCGCATGCCCGCGAACTATGTGGACGCCACCAACCTCTCCATCCACGAGCGCCGCCAATGGATCAAGATGGCCAAGAGCTTCGGCTACGAGGTGCAGGCCGTCTTCTTCGATGTGCCGCTCGAGGTGTGCCTCGACCGCAACCGCCAGCGCGACCGCTCCGTAAGCGAAGACGTGATGCGCAAGATGGCCGAGAAGCTCAAACCGCCGGTCTTCGAAGAAGGATTCGAGAAGATCACCGTGGTGAGGGTGAAGAGCGCGGGATGAACTCTAAAGAAAACAGTCGTAGGCCATGACTCGACGGCGCAGATTCAGAATCGCTCTGTCATCCTGAGGCGAAGCCGAAGGATCTGCGGTTGCTTTTGGCGATATTCGCTTCCAGAAAAAACGTAGTTTCCGCATAGCCGGTTATACGCCTGCTTCGCAGAGCCCAGTGGACCGCCCACATTATCATCTCCTGTGTCGAACGCGACTCATTACAGGTGGAGGCTTGAGGCGAGCCGGGCCAGAAATTCATCGCGGTTCAGGTCGAATGCGCAAAACATTCCCGACCTTGCCGGCGTGTAGCCCACGCCTTCGACTCTGAAAGGTGCAGCAGCGTAGAAGAACGCGCCGGTTGCTGCGGTGTCCTTCTTTCTTAGAATCCCGTCACGTATGGTGTCGATGAAGTAACGAATCATTCCAGCCAGAACCTCACGAACGTCAGAGTTCGCCGGAGCTTCCCAATGTCCATCGCCCCGATAGAACACGCGCGAGATGTTGACGGCGACAAGTCCCAACTCGCCATCAGAAGCGTTCACCGTATTTCGAAGCTGCCGGATTCCTTCAGAGATGGCGTCGAGCGTCCTCTCGGCGGATAAGACCCTCTTACACTCCACAAGGACGCGGCGATCTTCGAACATGAACTCCACATCTGGATTATCCGTGCTGAGTTTGGGCTTGAGGTTGTCTCGTGCAAGCATGGCCCCGATGGATAGCTCAAACATGGCATTCCGGCCCTGATTGTTCTTTGGGCTTTCGCGTGAGCCATCCGGGGCGCCGTCTAACGCGCGTCTGAGCAATTCATCCGGTATATCGACCTGAGCGGCCCGCAGACACGTCAGAGCGTCCACAAATTCGTATCCTTCGACATAGGAAGCAAGAATCTCAGTCAGGCGCCCAGCCTTCTGCACCTCTGCGAAAACCTCGGCATCGCCAATTGCCTTCTCGCGGTCATTTATGGCGAGCAAGTTCTCGCGATAGATGCGGAGCCGATTCCTTTGCGTGATGCCACGCCCGGCGACCCACACGTCCAGTTCGTCCAGATCGCTGAATAGTGTTGTCTGAGTGAAGGGCGTGTACTTCATGATCAGAGACTACTCCTTGCGTCTCTCGGTTCTGACACTCTAGGATCAGAAGCCGAACCCGGAAGCCGGCATGGTCAACCCCGAAAACGCGTTGCAATCATTCCAGGATGAACTTCTACGTGGCGGGATACAGCTTCGCCCGTGCCTTGGCGATCCGAACCTCTTCATCTACTCCGACAGGCCGCTTGGGGAATCCAGAATCACCTATACGAGGCTAGAGGGCAAGACGGTGACAGCTTTCGTCATGTTCGCCTTCGACGATCCTATTGATGGAATACCATGCTTCGGGATCGGCTACGCGGTCCCTGAAGCCTACCGGAACGAAGGACGGGCGAAGGAAGTGGTCAAAGCCGCAATCGCGGATTTGAGGGATGGATTAGCGCGGAGCGGGCGAACGGTGTTTTATGTGGAAGCAATCGTTGGCGCCGATAACCGCGCTTCTCAGCGTGTTGCCGAACAGGTGATTTCCGATACTCCTGTAGCCATTACAGACAAGCTCTCAGGACTGCCAGCTTTTCAGTACGTCCGCAAGATAGGGAAGCCTCGAAGCCGAGGAGGCAAGGCTAAACGGCCAAAACCTTAACCTGAGTTGTGTCGTCTTCGGAGTTTGGCGTAAAAAACATCTTGGTTGGCAAGCCTCCGCGAGTTCTCTCTGCATCCTGGCATTTTGGCTTCTCGCCAGCACTCGGTCGTGGTCGCGAGCCGATTTTGCCACAAATGAACAAATTGTCGGCAATGTTGAAGTCATCGAAATCTGGACTCGTTCGCGAATCCAAAATGCAACCGCAGATCCTTCGTCGCTGCGCTCCTCAGGATGACAGAGGCGAGAGGTCGGCGTAGTGGCTTAAGAAGGCCAATTGGCTACTGAGGAATTAAGTTTGCATTTGTGCTGCCGATCTAAACCATATAGCCCGCGTTCACGCAGGAATGTCGCCGTGATTATTAAAACCTCCTCCGAGGCCCGAAGACAGTGGCGCGAATTGCTCAATGTTGCGCAAAAATCGCCTGTAGCAATTACGCGCAAAGGAGCAGTTGTGGCGTACGTCATTTCGCCAAAAATGATGGATGAGCTGGTGAAAATGCGCGCTGAACTCCGGCGTAGATAATAAGAGTGCAGCAGAGGCTCAACAATGATCACTTCCCCTGCGCAAGCCCCCTACACCGAGCCCTGGCTCCGCGGCACGCACACCGACGTTTCCGCCGCCGGACGCGCCGTGCTGCACGCCCTCGAACTGGCCCTCGACGACCTGAAGAAGTGGACCGCCGGCCTCACCGACGCCGAAATCCACGCGCAGCCGCTCGGCCTCACGTCCATCGCCTTTCTTCTGCGCCACATCGCCGGTTCCACTGACCGCATCCTCACCTACGCCGAGGGTGGTCAGCTATCCGCCGAGCAGCTTGCGTCGCTCAAAGTCGAGCAGGGCGGGGAAGGGAAGCAGGAGAGCCTGGCCGAACTGCTCGCGGAGGCCGAAGCCTCATTCCGCAACGCTGCGGATCGCATTCGCGTGATCGCTGCGGCCGATCTCAACACGCCGCGTATCGTTGGCCGCAAGCAGTTGCCCACGTCCATCGGCGGCGCGCTCATTCACGTGGCCGACCACACGCAGCGCCATGTGGGGCAGGTTGTCACCACCGCCAAGGTGCTCAAAGCGCTCAGAGCTTAGGCCGCACGCCCAGCACGGTCGCTGGACATCCCGGGCGCCCAAAATTCAGCACGCTTGGCAATCCGTCACTGCTGGCTGACAACCGCTCCGGCCGCAAGCTCATTGCCGGCGTTCACCTGGGTCAGCGGCAGCAGGCGATATCCTTCGCGCGTCCGGATGTGGTGCTTCTCCACACCTGGGCCGACCAGCTTCACGCTGATCGAGCGCCAACCCCGGTTAGGATTGGGCTGCGGATAGTAGCTGATCGAATAAAGATGACTCAAATCCTCGCGGATTGAAGCGAATGCCTGCTTCTCCTTGCGCCAATCTCCCGCAAAGTAAGCCTCGCCGCCGGTTGCTTTGCTCATGCGCTCAAACGCAGCCGTAGAGATCGGATCGTCGTGCGCCAGGCGGGTGCTCACGACGTAGATGATCGTGCCGGTGTCCTGCGCCAGCTCCGCCACGTCCTCGGGAGGCACCGAGCTCGCGTTGTCGGGGCCGTTTGAAAATACCACGATCGCCTTGCGTCCGGTCAGCGGGGCCGCGTCTTTCACCGTCAGCAGCAGGCTGTTATAGAGCGCGGCGTCGGCTCCGTCCACCGTGCTGCGCACGCCGTTCACCACGCGGAAGCGGTCCGCCGTCAGCACCGTAGCCCGCGAAAGATTGCGGCTATAGGAGTAGAACGCGATCCGGTTCGCGCTGTCCATGGAGCGCACAAAATCGGAGATGGCGTCCTGCGCGTAAACAAATCCGCGATACATATAGTTGCTGGTGTCGAAGAGAATGAAGATATTCGCTCCAACCGCCGATGAAGCCACAGCGGCAGCAGAGATGCGGGCGGGAGCGGTCTCCGCGGCCCCGCCGGCAGCCGCCGGCTCGGCCACGGGAGCTTCGCTCGGACTCTGCACCTCGCGGCTCTGGCCGGGCTGGATCGCGGGCCCGTTTCCTTCCTCGAATGTGGCGATCCGCTGCGGAATCTTGTCCTCGGTGATCTCGAAATTCTCCGGACGCAGGCCGCGGATGTAGTTTCCCTTGTTGTCGGTCACGGCTACGTTCAGTTGCACAAGATTCACGGTGACGCGCAGATGAGTTGCCTCATCCTGAGCTGCAAACCGCGGTTCACCGGCGAGCAGAAGCAGCGCGCTTAAACCCGTGCCGATGCCTGCGATGGTCTTGTTTCTTTTCGTCATTGCTCTATGTACCCCCCGTTTGCTTTCTCGTTGCTGTGGCCTGCCGGCCTAGCCGTTCTGATGGCAAACTTGCCCTGCATGAACTCTTCCCCGGTTTGATCCATGGCGCGCAGCAAGGCCGGCCAATCATCGATGCTGGCTGCGGAGGTGTTAGCCACCATCTGCCTGGTCAGCGCTGGGATGAGGACATTGAGCGCGGCCGGAGCGTAGCCCTTTTCGTCGGCCAAACGCGCCCAATACAAGTTGCCGGACTCCCACGATTCGCCGAAGAGCCGGCTTGCCGCGCCCCCGGAGACGGGAAACGGCTCCGCCGACAGCAGAGAGCAGGCGTTCGTTGCCGCCAACGCCGGATGCGGGACGCCGAAGTCTCTCGCCAGCCTTTGCGGAGAAGTATCCGAGGGATTTCTGCGCGCAAGTTCGTCGAGCCCGCTGTTGGCCGGGCCCCATTGCGTCGCCTGCTCCGGGTACCTTCTGCGGAATTCGGCTGCCAGATAGAAGGTGTCGGTGGGAAGCATTTGCGCCACCAGAGCCGGCGCAGTTTCCTTGTTCTCGAGCGCATGCTCCATCTCCTCCACCTGCCCCCAGCCCAGGCGGTCACTGAAGATGGCGATCACTTTCTCGCGCAAGTCCGCATGGTCCACTGAAGCCCCTAGCAGCTCTTCCCCGGCGCGCTGATATAGATCCACGGCATGCAATTCGTCGCGGCTCACGCCCCACCATCTTGGCAGCGTCGCGTTCACCAGCAGTTCCGGCACCGTCTCCCGCCAGATCAGCGCCTGCAGCTTCGCGGGCGAGATGAAATCCTCCTCGGTCATAGCGAGCACGTAGGGCAGATCGGCCAGGGAGCCGATCAGGTAGGCCCCTCCTCCGGCCGTTGCACCGACGCCAATCAGCGACGGCACGCCCCAGATCTCATCGATTCCCTGGACCGAAGACGCCGAGAAGTCGTGCGAGCGCACGAAGAGCGGATTGCTGTGCAGAACCTGAGCGCCCGGCGGCTCGTAGTACGCGTAATTCAGCCCCACCAGCGTGTCTCTCAGGAACGGCGCCAGCCGCGCGCGCGCGGCTTCCAATTGCGCCGGCGTTCCCGGCCCTTTGATCACCTTGGTCAGATCGGTGCGCACCTGCAGTTCCGCGTGGCGACTCACATAGATGGTCGGCGACCAGGTCGCCCGCTCGCCTTCGGTGAAGATAGGGCGCGGCAGCTCGAACTCGCGCAGCTCGCTGGCCAGCGGCAGCAGGCTGTCGCCGATCTTCGCTCCCTTCGCCATTTCGCCCAGGCCGTCGTACAGTCCGAAGAGCGTATCCAAAGAAACCAGCCGCTGGTCGTCGAGCACGGCGCGTATTCGTCGCGCCAGCTCACCGTGAACCCGCGCAGCTTCGGGGCCTTGTTGGGGCGGGCCCGCAAGCAAGTCGACCACCACATCCTCTGTCTGGTCCGGCCTGCCGCCCGCGGCCACTACCACGGCGCTGAGCGATTTGCGCGCCGCATCGAATAGCTCGGCCGATGAAGTGATTCCCCCATAAGGCTGGATCGTCGCCTGCCAGGAGGAATTCAGATCGTCCCTCGCGATCTGTCTTTGCCGCGCCAGAATCTGCCAGATCCCCAACTCCGCCTGAATGGCTCCCAGCGCATTCGATCGCAGCGCCTGGTTCGAAATGCCATCGATGTGATCGGCTGTATGAATGAATTGGCCGATCGATGCATCGTCCAGCGCCGGGAATTCGACGAAGATCGGATACCAGTCGCTCAACTCGAAGTAATTTGCGGTAAGCATTTGCGCAGTATCGATTGACAGGCGCCGCTCTGGCGGCCGCGCGCCGTCAATCGCGCTCAGAGTCATATAAATCTGCGCCGGCCCATCGGGAGTCACGGTGCTGGAATAGGCCGCAAGGGCTTCGAGCAAGCCCTCGGGGCCCTGCACGGCGTGGAAGTGACGCGCCCAATCGTGCGTGTGGTGCAGCTTGTTCTCTCGCGCGAAGACCTCCTGCCAAACTCCCAGGTTGCCAGGAACCAGCGGCTCGCCCGCCGCGTCCCACTGCAAGCGCGTAAAGAGCAGCAGAAGCGGGGAGTTCTTTGTAAAAACGCTGCTCGCCGCGTCCACGGTGAGGACCCCTGACCGGTAGGCCTCGTAGAGGCTCTTCAGCCGCCCTCCCTGCGTAAGGCGAGCCTGCTGCTCGGGGCTCACTCGCGCCATCGCGTCGAAAAATGCCGCCAGCCAGCCCTGGTCCTTGGCCAGCAGTTGGATGACGAATTCGCCTGGGGAATGGGAGCTGACTCCCACCAATGCCCCCCAGGCACGCTCCGCGGCGTCCCCTCCGGGCAATGCAACGGCTCCGGACTGAATGCACAACCAGCTCCCATAAAAGTCGAGAATGGGCCCGTAATAGAGCAGCCGCCTCAGTCCGGGCGACTGATAGAGAGCACGCCTGGTTTCGGGATCGAGCCGTGCAAGGCCCGAATAGAGCCGATCCGCATTCTCGCTGTTCATCAAAACGTCGAGCAGCGTCGCGCCGGCGCGCTGCGCCGACGGCAGCAGCGCCAGCCAGTCGTCTTCGCGAAACAAGATCGGAACGCGCGTCGCCGGATAGGCATAGGTGAAAGGCGCGCCTGTCTGCAGAGACTGTTCCAGCCTGGTGAGAGGGAATCCCGAGTCGACGGTGAGAAATGCGCGCTCCGCATTGGCCGTAATCAAAGTCGCGCTATCGTGACCGCAGCCATTCTCAAACCGGTAGCCCAGGATCTGAATCAGCGGGTCCACATCGCTGCAACCGGTCACGTGAATGGCGCCATCCTTGGCGGCCATCGACTGAAGTTCCCGTGCCTGCTGCACATACCGGTCTGCCAGCACCAGGTATTCCGTCTTCTGCCCAAGGTGATGGCCGTAGAGGAACGCATTACGAGCCAGCAGCGGTAGTACCTCGTTGGGTTTGCTCTCCTGGCTGATTCCCGCCATGCGCAGGAACGACCGCAACGGGCCCGGAATGATGACGGTCTGGGCCGACTGGCCTGCGGCTTCATCGCCGCCACTTGCCGAGGGCCCGGAGCCTGCAACTGGAGCAGCCTTGGCGCTGCATCCAAAGCAGCCGGCTCCGAAGATCAGCAGGATTGCTGCAATAGTAGCTGGGAGACGACGTGGAAGCTTCATCGCGATACCCCCTTCCAATCCTTGGCCAACTGGCCCGGTTGAGGGATTGATCTGCACGCGAAGAGGAAAACCAGGTAATGGTCTCGCGGGAAGCCGCGCGACTGCGATCGGCTTAGGTCCTGCCGCAGACACCTATTTCCACTTCTTCGTACAAGAACAGTGCGGATGAATTGTCTTGCCGGCGGTCTGAAGAGTTCGCGCCGAAAACGGTGTGCGTTCTATAACCCGGGCCGCGAATGGCCCGCAACCCAGGGTCTTGGGGAATTCAGGGGAAGGCGATCACCTCTCTCGGTGACCTGTCCACGCGTAGATCGAGAGTAGCAGGCATTCACCGCCCTGAAAAGTCTTTTCTTTGTAATTTCACGCCGCATTCGAAGGCAAGGAAATTGGGGTATCTGGGGACCATAGAACGGCCGCATCAATTTCGCTCGTCCAGCCCGCTTCGCGCCAGAGCTGCCCTCCGCTGAGCCGCTCCGCCCGATGCACCAAAACCTGTGCATCGCTTTTCCCGGCCCGCCCCGAGCTCTCAGACGTCTACGCCCCCGCTCTATCCCACCGCCTGCACCGAACCCTTGCCTGCAAGCTCTTCCACGCGCTCCACCCAGCCGCGGTCTGCCGCTACGCTCATGCCTTCCGGTTCCAGGATCACCGCGTACTCGCCCTTCTTTTCGAGTTGCAGCATCACTTTTCCGGGGCCCGGCGCGGCATCCGCGGCGCTTTTCAGCCCGGCAAGCATCTCTTCGCTGGCGCGGTCGAGATTGATGCGGATGCGCACGCCCGACGGCAGTTTCACCTGCACCTCTTCGAGCGCCTGCACCTGGCTGACCGCGATCTTCGGCGCCGCATCCTCGTCTCCCATCAGCTGTCCACGCACCAGCACCGGCGCCTCAATCTTCAACTGCTGCGCCAGGCGTTCATAGTCGCGCGCAAAACAGATCAGCTCGATCTTGCCCGTCGCATCTTCGAGCGATGCCTGCGCGTAAAGCCGCTGGTCGCGGCGGCTCTTCTGCGCGCGCACTCCGTGAAGGATTCCCGCCACCTGAATCTCGTCGGCCATATCCTGTTGTCCGCCCCAGCGCCGCTCTGCCGGCTTGCGCTCCAGCGCTTCGGCCACCGTGATCACCCCCGTCAGGTTGCGCAGCTTCTCGGCATATTTATCCAGCGGATGGCCCGACACAAAAAATCCCAGCACCTCTTTTTCGTTTGCCAGCCGCTCGCCTTCTTCCCAATCGGCGGCCGCCGGCAGGGCATCGGCCTCGCGCCCGCGGGCCGGCGTCTCGTCGAAGATCCCGAACAATCCGCTCTGTCCCTGCTCGGCGTCGCGCTGCGTCTTCTGCGCCCGCTCCATCGCCTTATCCAGAGCCGCCATCAGTTGCCCGCGCGCGCCCAGCGAGTCCAGCGCCCCCGCCTTGATCAGCGACTCGATCACGCGCTTGTTCATCAGCCGCAGATCGACCTTCTCGCAAAACTCCCACAAGCTCCTGAAGCGCCCGCCCGCCTCTTCGCGCGCCTTCAGAATCGACTCGATGGCGTTGCCGCCCACGTTCTTCACCGCGGCCAGCCCGAAGCGGATGGCCTCGCCGTGCGGCGTAAATTGCGCACCGCTCAGCTGCACATCCGGCGGCTCCACGCGAATCCCCATCTCGCGGCACTCGCCGATGTACTTCACCACGCTGTCGGGTTTTGAAGTTTCCGAAGTCAGCAGCGCCGCCATGAACTCCACGGGGTAGTGCGTCTTCAGGTACGCCGTCTGGTAAGCCAGCAGCGCGTACGCCGCCGCGTGCGACTTGTTAAATCCGTATCCGGCAAACTTGTCCATCTGGTCGAAGATGTCGCCCGCCGTGTCCTTCGCCACTCCATGCGCCACCGCGCCGCTCACAAACCGGTCGCGCTGCTTGGCCATCTCCTCGGCGTTCTTTTTGCCCATGGCGCGCCGCAGCAGGTCGGCCTCGCCCAGCGAATAGCTCGCCAGCACGTTGGCGATCTGCATCACCTGCTCCTGATACACGATCACGCCCAGCGTCTCTTTCAGAATCTGCTCCAGCTCCGGCAGCACATACTCCACCTTGCGCCGTCCCCACTTGCGCTCGATAAAGTCGTCGATCATCCCGCCCTGGATCGGCCCCGGCCGGTAGATCGCATTCAGCGCCGTCAAATCCTCCACCGTATCCGGCTTGTAGCGCCGCAGCACGTCGCGCATCCCGCCCGACTCGAACTGGAACACCCCCGACGTAAGCGCCGCGTGAAACACCTTCTTGAAAGTCTCCTCGTCGCTCGGTGGAATTGCCTCAATGTCCAGCTTTTCTCCGCGGTGCTGCTCGATCAGTTTCACGCAGTCGTCGATGATCGTGAGCGTGGTCAGGCCCAGGAAGTCCATCTTTAGCAGGCCCATCTTCTCCACGGACTTCATGTCGTACGCCGTCACGATTTCGTCGTTCTTCGTCTTCGCGATCGGCACCAGCTCGATCAGCTTCCGCGGCGCAATCACCACTCCCGCCGCGTGCACGCCCGAGCCGCGCACCAGCCCCTCCAGCTTCTTCGCCGTGTCGATCAGCTCGCGCACCTGCTTGTCGCTGTCGTATGCCTTGCGCAGGTCCGGCGCTTCTTCCAGCGCCTTGTCCAGCGTCATGCCCAGCGTGGCCGGCACCAGTTTCGCAATCCGGTCCACGTCGCCGTACGGCATATCCAGCGCGCGCCCGCAATCCTTGATCGCCGCCTTCGCCGCCATGGTGTTGAAGGTAATGATCTGCGCCACCTGCTCGCGTCCGTACTTGCGCGTCACATAGTCGATCACCTCGCCACGCCGGTTCATGCAGAAGTCCACGTCGATGTCGGGCAGCGACACGCGCTCCGGATTCAGAAACCGCTCGAAGATCAACCCGCCCTGCAGCGGATCGATGTTCGTGATCTCCATCGAGTACGCCACCAGCGAGCCCGCCGCCGATCCGCGCCCCGGCCCCACCGGAATTCCGTGATCGCGCGCGTACTTGATGAAATCCCACACGATCAGGAAGTATCCCGAGTAGTTCATCTGCCGGATGATCGCGATCTCATGTTCCAGCCGCGCATCGTATTCATGGATCGTCGTGCGCAATTCCCCGCGCGCCTCCAGCCGCCGGACCGAGGTTTCGAGGCGCTTCTTGTATCCCGCGCGGCACACCTCCTCAAAGTAACTTTCCGCCGTGTGCCCCTGCGGCACCGCGAAATCCGGAAACGGATTCTCCACCTTGTGCAGCGTCAGGTTGCAGCGCTCGGCGATCTCCATCGTCCGGCTGATTGCCGCCGGCGAATCCTTGAACAGCCGCGACATCTCCTCCGCGCTCTTCACAAAGAACTGGTCCGAGTCGAACTTGAAGCGGTTGGTCTCGTGAATCTTTGCGCCTGTCTGTACGCACAGCATCACGTCGTGCGCGTGCGAGTCCTCGCCGCACAAATAATGCGAGTCGTTGGTCGCCACCAGCGGAATTTCCAGCTCCCGCTCCAGCCGCAGCAGCTCGGCGCGTATCTTCTTCTCCGCTTCCAGCCCCTGATCCTGAATCTCCAGGAAGAAATTTCCCTTGCCGAAGATGTCCCGGTACTGCTGCGCCACCGCTTTGGCCTTCAGGTATCGCTCCGCGGCGTCCAGCTTCTCGTCGCTCAGCGCCTCGCACAACTCGCCGCTCAGGCAGCCCGAGAGGCAGATCAACCCCTTGGAGTTTTCCGCCAGATACTTTTTGCTCACCCTCGGCTTCCGGTAGAACCCATTCAGGCTCGCCTCCGACGTCAGCCGGATCAGGTTCTGGTACCCCTCCTCGTTCTCGGCCAGCACCAGCAGGTGGTTGTACTCGCTGTCCCGCGAGTTGCCCTTCGACGGCAGGGTCACACTGCCGGGGTCGCTTCCATTCCTCGCCGCCTCCGCGCGATGGTCCTCCGCCTTGCACACGTAGAGCTCGCAGCCCAGGATCGGCTTCACGCCCTTCTCCTTGGCCGCATCGAAAAAGTGTACCGCGCCGTAGATGTTTCCGTGGTCCGTCATGGCGACGGAGGTCTGCCCCAGCGCCGCCACGCGATCCGCCAGCTTATATACGTCGCAGGCGCCGTCGAGGAGAGAATACTCGGTATGCAGATGCAGGTGCGTGAACTCGGACATGATTAACCTAAATTTTAGCCGCCGAGCGCAATCCGCACCTCGCCCAAATCCGGTTGAAATCCTGTCCAGTTGAGGAAAAACTAGCAAATCGAGCTACATGGGCGCAGGATGAGATTCAGAGTAGACTACCGCTTAGAACATATGCGGGCGTACAAATTCAGGACTGCTCAGAATTTCGACTTCGTTGCGGACATCATCATCAACAACAGGCTCTTTTGCAGCGATCCGCGATCCCTCAATGACATCCGTGAAGGCGACATGCGAACGGGAAGCAATCCCGGCAGAGAGGCGGAAGCTTTCGAGTTTGGAATGAAATTTCAGAACGCCTTGCGTGGCCATCGAGTCTGCTCCCTGAGCAAGACCTTCAACAATCATCTGCTTTGGGCACACTATGCCGCAGGATTCACCGGTATGGCAATCGAAGTGGAGATATCGCCTAGCGATGCAACAGAGGTCCGCTACGAAAACAGCTTTCTATTTCTGTCGGACTACTTTGAGCGCGACGACGTCGGAGGAGCAGTGCGGAGGGCGCTGACTCAGAAGCATCCGGTCTGGAACTACGAAGAGGAAGTAAGGATAGTAACCACCGAAACTTTCTATAAGCTGGCAGCGCCAATCGGCCGAATCATTGTCGGGCCTCGTATGAGCCCACCTATGGTTAATGCCCTCTACCTCATTTGCTCGCACTACGGAATCCGACTTGAACGTGCGATTGATTGTGACTGGGGATTAGAAACGGTTGGCGCCCAGTTTACGGGACGCGACCCCACGACAAGGTCCAGAGGCGAGTAGATCAACGCCGGGAGCTTCAGGCCATGTTTTGAGACCTGAGAACGCGTGAGCCCCACGAAAACACCCCTTGGAGTGAACCGATGGACGCAAGGCGATCAAATAGACCCAAAGAAGGAACTGTAGAACACCGTCTCTGGCAGTTTGCTGTTTTATGTAACAAGGAATCGCCGCATCCGCGGGATTGGAGACGGTTCTATCTGTTTACCGTTTTCGCGCACATGAAGCGAGTAGGCTGGGACGAGTATGACCTTCGAGCAAAGCTGCGGATGCTCGGTTTCGACGAAAGGCACGCAGCAGATTTCTCAAACGCTTACTGGCATATTCACTGTGCCCTCCACATGTCAAAGCCACGTCCGTTGAGCGAGAGCCATTGTGCCTGGATGAGGAGAGGGGGAACGGCATCGAACTAATCCGAGGCGGGTGGCACTGTCAGTACGTATCCTCCCGCCGCAGCCCGCAACAGTGGAGCACCACCTCAAGTCCCGCGATACCGTAGCGGAACCGGAATCGCCCCGAGCGCTGCCGGTACTGGCGCGTGCCCCAGGTCCAAGATTTCGAGCCTGGGGGAGATGAGAATTTTGACATCTGTTGTCAAATTCGACTACACTATTACCGTAGCTCTGGCGGCAAGTCCATGACCAGACAAACGCGGCCCATCTCCTGGATCAAGGCCGCACGCAAGGAATTCGAGAAGTTCCCAGTCGAGGCGCAGACCATGTGCCTGGCCGCGTTAACCAGGGCCGCGGAGGGCAGTAAGGCCGACATTGCCAAGCCCCTCATGGGTCTGGGCTCTGGAGTCTTTGAGATCGCGCTGCCATTTCGCGGAAACGCATTTCGAGTCATTTACGCTGTGCAGATCGCCAGTGCGATTTGGGTGATTCACGCGTTCCAAAAGAAATCGACTCAGGGCATCAAGACTCCACAACACGAAATCGACCTGATCGAGAGCCGATTGAAGCAATTGAAGGAGGTCCTCGGATGAAACACGAAAAAATCGAACTCATTCACGGCAGCGGCAATGTCTTTCGCGATTTTGGATATGCAAACGCTGACGTTGAGCAGTTGAAGGCTATCCTCGCCACCGAAATCACCAAGATGCTGGATCGTAAGAAACTGACCGTCCGTGCTGCGCAAGCGCTGACCGGCATCGCCGCAGCCGACTTCTCCCGCATCCGCAATGCTGACCTTTGCCGCTTCACCGTCGACCGGCTCGTTTCCATCATCAACCGATTAGGCTCACGGGTCGAAATCAAGGTGAACGTGCGCGCTCTTGATCGACGCAGCAAAGCTGCCGCCTGAGAATGGGCGCCGCGCGTCACAAGTTCTATTTTCCGTGGCGGAGGACCCTGTATGAATGTGCCATAGGCAGCTTTATGCGGTAAGAACTTCTTCCCGCACAAAATGCAGCCGAATGACCTTCGGGCGCTGCATCGTTTCGTCGAAGTAGCAGTTCACGGCGTCCTTCACCATCGCGCGCAGCTCTTCCAGGGTGTCGCCTTGGGTGTGGATGCCGTACCCAAGGGCGGAAGCCGTATAGCCCCCGTCCACCTCGTCCTCGCGCACCTCAAAGATGATCTCGCTCATAGTCGAACACCCTGCCTGAATAAAGGCTATCACTACTGCGGATTGAGCGCGCAGTCAAACCGCGCCCACTACCCACCCGCCGTTGCGTTTCCGCCTCCGCTGATGCATCCTTAACCTTCCCCTTGAAATCGCCGGAGGACGGTGCTACGCTAGGCGTGTGACTTAAATGTCACACTTCGGCGTGGCCCGTAGACGTGCTTGGAAACCACCCCGCGAGAGGTTCTGGTCTGTCAGGACAACGATGGGCGGGAGCCGTTCACAGAATGGCTGCGCGGTCTGGATGTTCAGACGAGAGCTAGGGTTCGTGTCCGTATTGATCGCCTGGAAGATGGGCTTTTCGGAGACGTTGAACCAGTCGGAGAAGGAGTCTCGGAACTGAGACTCGATTTCGGTCCCGGCTATCGCGTGTATTTCGGCCAGCAGGGCCTTCAGGTGTACCTGCTCCTCGGCGGCTCCAAGCAAGGTCAGAATAACGACATTCGCCGCGCGAAGAAGATGTGGAGGGAACATGACTAAGACCAGATCTTACCGCCAGTCTCTCTTGGCCGCCCTCGCGGACCCTGTCGAAGCCTCTGCCTACCTCAACGCTGCCCTCGAAGACTCACCGCAAGCTTTTCTCAAGGCCCTCAGAAACGTTGCCCAGGCCCGCCAAATGTCCAGGGTCGCCAAAGACGCCGGCATCCAGAGAGAAACCCTCTATCGCTCGTTTTCCGAGCAGGGCAATCCAACGCTGGAAACCCTCTCCTCGGTTCTGGCCGCGCTTGGCATGAAGCTTTCCGTTTCCCTCAGCGATTCCGGCGCGGCTGCGATCCTTGCGCGTCTCCCCGAAAGCCGGGCCAGGATTTCCTCCTGACGACGTACCTCTGTCGGAGCCGCGCCCTACCCGTTCGTCACGTCCCCGGCACACTCGCGATGGCCGCACCGGCAAACCACCTCGGTTCCATTTCCGATGCCTTCGCAATGGGCGCTGCAGTATTTGGCTCCGTCGGCTGGAACGCAACTGCATGCGGGATTCGCGCATTTCCTGACTTTCGCCATGAATCCCCTCCTCGGTCCGTACGGTCCCTAAGCTTACCACTGGTTTGGGGCCGTGCAGCGCAAAATGGAAGCCCGCGTGGCAACCCGTGCCCGCCAGCCCTATTTCTCTCCTGTCGTTTCATCCCGCCCGTTGGTATACTTGACGATGTGACTACAACTGTCCTCGAATCCATTCCCCATCACGGCTCCGCCGGCCCTTCCCCCAGCAAAAAGAGGGTGTTGTTGCTCAAACCACGCGGTTTCTGCGCCGGAGTGGTGCGCGCCATCGATATCGTCAAGATCGCTCTCGATACCTTCGGCGCGCCCATCTACGTCCGCCGCGAGATCGTGCATAACCGCTACGTCGTGAACGAGTTGGCCGAGAAGGGCGCCATCTTCGTCCACGAAATCGACGACGTGCCGGAAGGCCAGCGCGTCATCTACTCGGCGCACGGCGTGTCGCCCGCCGTCCGCGAGCGCAGCAAAGCGCGCAATCTCAAAGTGATTGACGCCACCTGCCCGCTGGTAACCAAGGTGCACTTCGAGGCCGTCAAATTTGCCAGGCAGGGGTATTCCTTGGTGCTCATCGGCCACCGCGACCACGACGAGATCGAGGGCACTCTGGGCGAGGCCCCCAACGTAACTCATGTGGTTTCAAATGTTGCCGAGGTCAAGGCGCTTGAGCTACCCAACCCCGACCGCGTAGCCTACCTCACCCAGACCACCCTCTCGCTCGACGAGGCGCGTGACATCATCCACGCCCTCAAGCTGAAGTTTCCACACATCGTCGGACCCCACTCGCAGGATATCTGCTACGCCACGGAAAACCGGCAGGTAGCCGTGCGCAACGTGGCGCACAAAGCCGGCCTGGTACTCGTGGTCGGTTCCACCAACAGCTCCAACTCCAACCGCCTCGTCGAGGTTTCGCACAACCTCGGCACCATTGGGTATCTCATCGATAACTCCCAGGCCATCGACCCCGCATGGCTCGAAGGGGTTGAAACCGTCGCCGTCACCGCCGGCGCGTCGGCCCCGGAGATCCTGGTCGAAGACGTGGTCAGTTATCTGCGCCAGAACGGCTTCGAAAACGTCGAAGAAGTGGAGGTCATGCCGGAAAACGTGCGTTTCGGCCTGCCTCCTGAGATTGTGCAAGCCATTGGCAGTTCCAGTGGAGCCGAACCTGTCCCGGTACGGTGACGCCGCCGATGGATCGGCAACGACGCACTCGGCCATCGGGTGCGCCATCGCAAAACCAGAGGCAACGCATCCCCGGGCATCGGCGCCAGGTCGACGCGGCCAAACGGGAGCGGCGACCCTTCACGGAGAGGAAAAAGGACACAGCAACTCCGGTTTTGCCGGATAACGACGGAACCTGGGAGCGAGTTCAGTGTTCCCGGAAAGAGTTGAGAGATTTCACTCCGAATGAATTCTGAGCAGCAGAAAACGCAAACTGCGGTATCCCATTTCGGGCGGCCCAAGTTTGGCCGCATTGACGCGGACATGGCCGATGTGGAGTCGGCCATCGTGCGTGGGCGCGAATACCTGCTCTCTCTGCAGCATCACGACGGCTACTGGTGCGCCGAGCTCGAGGCCGACTCCATGCTCGAGGCCGACTATATTTTTCTCCACACGCTGCTGGAAAGCGGCGAACCAGGCCGGCTCAAGCGCGCGCTCGCTGAAATGATGCGCTACCAAAACGAAGACGGCAGTTGGAGCATCTATCCCGGCGGCCCGGGAAACATTTCGCTCTCCGTCAAGTGCTATTCCTCGGCCAAGCTCATGGGGGTTTCCGCTGATGACCCGCGCCTGGCCAAGTGCCGCGAGTGGGTTCTTGCCCATGGCGGCGTCACGGCGTGCAATACCTTCACCAAAATGTATCTTTGCGCGCTGGGCGAGTACGATTACGACGCTGTCCCGGCCATCCCGCCGGAGATTGTTCTCTTTCCCAGGTGGTTCTACTTCAATATCTACGAAATCTCGGCATGGTCGCGCAGCATTCTCGTGCCACTAGCCATCATGTACGCAAAAAAGCCGTTCAAGAAGATTCCCGCGGAGCAGGGAATCGACGAGCTGTTCGTCGGCGGCCGGGCCAACTCCATCCTGCGCCTGCGCTGGGACCGCAAGCGGCTCTTCTCCTGGCGTAATTTCTTCATCGTTCTCGACCGCTTGATGCATACCGCCGAAGCCGTGCATCTGCGCCCCGTGCGCAAGCTGGCGATGAAGCGCGCGGAAAAGTGGCTGCTCGAACGGCTGGAGATGACCGACGGCCTGGGCGCTATCTATCCGGCCATGCTCAACGCCATCGTTGCGCTGCGCTGCCTCGGCTACAGCGAGGACGATCCCCAGGTGATCCGCGCGCGAGACGAATTCGAGAAGCTGGGAATCGAGCAAGAGCCAACGCCGGAGATGCCCGAGCCCACCTTCCGCATGNNCCGGTGTGGGATACGGCGCAGGCCGTGGCCGCGCTGGGCGATGCCGGCGTCGCGCGCAACGATCCGCGCATGTTGAAGGCGGCGGACTGGCTGCTCTCCAAGGAGGTTCGCCACAAGGGCGATTGGGCCGTGAAGGTGCGCAACACCGACCCCGGCGGCTGGTACTTCGAGTTCAACAACGAGTTCTATCCCGACACCGACGATACCGCCCAGGTTC
>PMYF01000831.1:0-5315 GCA_003171295.1 Acidobacteriota bacterium
GCCTCATTATCGGCGGATTGGGGTGATTCTTCCCTCCTTGCAAGTGAACACCCTCTCGACAGCTAGTTCGTCCCCCTGGATGTAACTGGAAAAGAGCTTCTTTGCGTCCTCTGAAAGGTCTTGGAAGGTTTCAGAAACCACCACATCTGAAGAGGTTTCCCCGGCGTAGAAGTCCTCGGTGTCGATCTTTGGCGTCGAGCTGTAAAACCCAAATTATGCAGTGCGCCCCAAGGGCGCACTGCATAATCCGGTCAGTTCTGATACTCGCAGACCGTTGCATATAGCCAGGTGCAACATCGCCCGGTCTCGGATCCCCTGCCGGGTTGCCGGATCAGGGCTATCGAGCAAGGGTTGCACTTCGTCTTGGGCCAGGTACGGAACCAGGCGCGAGTTGGTTCTCTTGAAGGGGATGGCCAGGACACGACGAATCTGTTCGAGCGCGGCTGGCTCGCGATGCTCCAAGAATCGGAAGAAAGAGCGGATCGCAGCTAGACGGGTGTTGCGCGTGTCAGGTGAATTTCGACGTCCCTCCTCTAAATCTTTCAGGAAGGCGCCGATCAATTCGGCATCCAACTGCTCCAGCTGCAACGCTGAGGGTGCTGCCTTGAATCGCCTGGCGGCAAACTCAAACAGCAATTGGAAACTGTAAGCGTAGGAGTCGCAGGTATGCTGACTGGCTCCTCGATGATGGCTCAGATGCTCGCGCAAAAACGCCTCGATGTGGGGTGCAAGTGCGGTCATAGATGTCCTCCCCGGATAAAGGTTTCCGTCGCTCGGCCAATATCCCGCAGCAGTTCGGGTGTAGCTTCCAGATACCAGTACGTGGCGTCGATGTTGACGTGACCCATGTAAGTCGCCAAGGCCAACAGATGTTGGCCGACTTGCTGGCGACCCTTGGGGCCTGTCTCCAGTGCCCGGACAGCGAACGTGTGACGAAGCTCGTGCCCACGAGGGCGGCGATCGTGGGAGCCCGAGACTTTCGCAGCTTTCGCCAGTTTCTGGAAGGTTGAGTAAACATCCCCATACCGCAAGGGCCGACCATCTTCAGCGACGAACACATGTTCCCCGCCGCCACGCTCTCGCCGGCGAATCAGGTAACGATCCAGGGCTGCGGCCGTAGTTTCGTGGAGCGGCACCAAACGCGTTTTCTGGAATTTGGTTTTGTGAATCAGCAATCCCTGGGGTGTGACCTCGGAAAATCGCAGAGCTAATGCTTCCGAGATCCGCAGGCCAGTGACCGCCAGCGGCCCGATCAGCGTCCTATAGGTGTGGGGCTGCAATGAGTCAGCCGGTCCGAGCTGCGAGGCGGCATTGAGCAAGCGCCAGATCTCCACTGCGGAGTAGATGTGAGGGACGCGGCGGCGCTTGCGATAACCCAAGTGATTCGCGGAGGGTAGTTCATGCCGGGGGTCTGCGGAGCGTAGGTAACGGGCGAAAAGGCAGATGGTCTTCAGCCGTGCGTCTCGTGGCGCGACGGAGGCGGTTTGGCTCGCCCAAGCGATGGCGCTTTCGGAGCGGATGTGGGTTTCCCCTCGCTGGGCAGCCCCACGCGCGAAGCTGCGCAACAGATACTCCGTATCCATGAGTTCGAAGCCGGCGGCGCGGCGGACGGCGAGATACCTTTCGACAGTGGAAATCATACGTTCACCTCCGGCCAGGGCTGGGCCACTTGTTTGAGCAGCGCGACATCCACTTTGGCGTAATACGCGGTCATGTCGAGACTACGATGACGCAGAACCAATCCGATCGGGTGGAGGGGAACTCCGTGCCACAACATTTCTGTGGCCGCGGTATGGCGGAGGAGGTGAGCACCTTTCGCCGGCGCTTTGATCCCGGCGCGTCGCAGGCTCTCTTTACTACGTTCGACACACCATCGCCCGAGAGGAGCGGCTTAAAAGGAGCAAGGTGTCGGACAAAGACACGATCCGAAGACGGCACAGGAAGCCGGCACTCGAGATAGCGAAGGACCGCCTCGCCGGCGTCTTGGGGGAGAGGCAACCGTACTTCGTGGCGCCCCTTCCCGACCACGCGCAGAGTGCCGCACTGCCAATCGATGTCAGACAGGCGAAGTTGGCTTACGTCGCCGGCGCGGAGCCCGAGCCATACGAGCATCAAGATGATGGCGCGATCCCGCAGGCGGCGCGGAGTACTGCCCTTACAGACAGCAATAAGGCGCTCCACCTCCTCGGCCGACAGGCATCGCGGCAGTCTAGCTAAGCGCCCATGTGCGAACGCTGGGACAGCCTGATCGAGATCAGCGGAGCACAAACCCCGAAAGCGGAGATAACGCAAGAAAGCCCGCAGGGAGGTGATCAGCCTTTGAGTGGTTTCGGCCCCGCAATGGCGGGATCGGTCGAGCATGAATTCTCGTACCTGCACCGCCTTCCAACGGCGGGAGTCCGCACCCAGGGCGTCGGTCAGAGCGGCAGCGCCTCGGGCATACTGGCGCAAGGTGGGTTCAGCCACACCACGGTGCTGTCGGAACCAATCGCGAAAAGAGACGATCAGTTCGGGTTCGGACCGGTCAGCATCCGAACTGCGGTAGGGTTGGCAAATCCCTGTTCGGACCAGGTAGCTGTGAAACCGTTTCGCCCCGAAGCGTGTATGGTAGTTATCTCTTCCGCTGTTGAGCGGAGGGCAGTGACAGCGGGACAAGTGGCGATAGAAGGCATCTAGCGCGCTCGAACTGACCGCAGCGAAGGAGCCGCTCCGGCGCTCCAGGAAACGGCCGAGATGGGCTGCCGCGCGCAGGTATCTTACGGCAGTCAATGGCGAGTAGCTGTCCCGTTCGAGAGCCTCAGCAAATCCGTCGATGTACGGACCGCTGGGACCCGAACGCAGACGAGCCAGGGTTTTGGGTGCAGAGAAGTACTTTTCCAACATGGTGTCCTCCTTGTGATGGGCCAGAAATGGCCGCACACAGTTAACCAGAGGACATCCATCTTTATGGAGAGCTGAATGCGCCTCGAACCCCCTTGCGCCCAGCTAAACCGCCATCATAGACACGGCGCACTCCCCATTAGAAAAAACTTCCCATAAGGCACGAGTTATAAGAGACGGCCTGAAATCCGCATTGCGGGCAGGCATCGAGGTGCCCTCCGAGCGCGGCGGTGCGGCAGTTCTGAAGGGCTCGGAAGGCTTTGAGCTGCTGGAAGTCGAAGCTCGATCGATACCGGTCGAGGAAGCGCTGGCCCTGCATGCGGAGGATGTCGGCCACCTCCACGGGGGGCCGAGTCATTTCTTATGCCTCCGGCGCGACCGGCGAACGGTTTCTAGACGGGAGACGTTCATGGTGTCCAGCGGGTTGGGAAAAGCCTGCAGGTGCCGGCGCGAAAGGTGCAGATAGAGGACCGTGTGTTCGAGTTCGATATGGCCAAGCAGGGGTTGAATGGTGCGCAGGTCGGCTCCCGTTTCCAACAGATGCGTGGTTTAGGAATGTCTCAGCAGGTGAGGGTAAACATGCTTTTCGATTCCGGCCTGCTGGACGGCGAACTGACAGGCGTCCCAGACCACCTTGGGAGTAAGGGGTTTATCGGGCCGCCAGTTGTGGACGGTACCTGGAAATAGCCAGGTCTTTGGTTTCATCCACCGCCAGTACTCCCGCAAAGTCTCCAGCAGCTTGGGACTCAGAGGGACATAGCGGTCACGCCCACCCTTGCCGTGCTGAATATGGATGAGCATGGACTTGCTGTCGATGTCCTTGACCTGCAGGTGGCGCACCTCGCAATTCCGCATGCCGGTGGAGTAGAGCACCATGAGCAGGGTGCGATCCAAAAGGTTGCGGGCGGAATCGATCAGCTTTGCGACTTCCTCAACCGTCAGGATCGTGGGCAAGCGGCGCGGATGCTTGGGATAGGGAATATCGTCCAGTGGCAAGCGGCGCTCCAAGGTCTTGATGAAGAAAAACCGTAGCGCCGCGACATGGGCAATCACGGTCCCGACGGCCAGCTTGCGCTCCCGTAGCAGGTACGCCTGGTAGCTTCGAAGCTCATCGGGTCCCAGCTTGTCCGGTGACCTGCCAAAATGCTCGGCAAAGTTCGCCACCGTCTGCAAGTAGTACCGGATCGTACTCTTCGAGTATTTCCGACGCTGGAGTTCCTCCAGCATCATTCGACGTAGTTGGGTCATAAGGACCTCCTTATGACTCCACACTACTCCTTGGGTTGTATGAGGGTTTTAAAACGTCGGTCACGTGGAAGCGTCCCCCCCGCCAGCGGGTTCGTTCTAGTCGCTTTAGCGGGTACTCACGGTACGCCGACCCAAAACCCTTGCGGGGGAAGGCCGATGTTGCAGGGGAAGCAACAGGCGAGAGCAACCTGTAAACCGTCGTGGTAGGGGCCCAAGCATCTCCGGAAAGACTCACAGAGATAACGTCGGGAAGATCCCGGTGGCAGCAGGGGCTGGTAGCAACCTGCGACGACTCCTCGCACGAGGCCAAGGCCGAAGTAGAGGAGAGCCACCCGGGATTGGCGCACGAGTCCGTAGGAGCGAAGACAGAGGAGTAATGGCCTCGGAGGAGACGAGGCACGTCTCCCCAATGAAGATTACTTTCGACATTGGGCAAAGGGACTCTGGACACTTGGCGGTTTCATCTTCAGCGCGGTGGCCGGACTCAGAGCCGGCGCTAAGCCGACGCACGAGGTGGAACGAGGCTGTGGGCAAACCACGGAAGCTGGGACGTATGCGAACCAGCGCTTAAACCCCGCTGAAGCTGGGAAGGCCCATGGAGGACAGGCCAAGGTTTCAGACCGGACCTGGGAAACCCGGCCGTCCGGCATTATAGGGGGGACTCGGGAAACGTGACGCTGGTGGTCAAAACCTCGGCGCACCGAAAGGGCGAGGCTGGTAACCCCCACCTTCCCGTCGGCGCGCCCGAGCTCTATCCCGACCGTCGCCGCGGGGCGGGGTCTGAAAGAAGCGTGGAGCAAAGGCGTGAGCCGATGTACAAGAACCGGATCAGAGGCATACGGCAGCGGGCGAGCGGGCCTATGATCGCAAAGCCCATATCCATCAAGACTGCTGGTTGTAAATCCGGCGGTTGTGCGCCGAAGGCGGTCGAACTTACCTCGGGAGATCTGCCGTTTGTCCCGGAATCGGGACTGAGGGTGGAGCGATCCATCTTGACCGGGCGGCAGAAGTCAGCAGAGGGCATATTAGTCGCGAACGCGATGAAGGCCCGAACCGTGATCGTGAGTAGTAGTGCGCGGCTCTCATGGATGGCCATGCGCCAGCCCATCAGCTTCGGCTGAGCTTGCCAGGAGCGGATAGGGTGAAGCCCGAAAGAAACCTGGAAGCGGCGAAGCCACCATCGGCGA
>PMYF01000831.1:5341-5525 GCA_003171295.1 Acidobacteriota bacterium
CGACCGCCTACCTATGTCGATCGGGCGTGCCCCGCGGTATCCCCCACCCCTGCCGTCACCGTCGATAGTGAAGCCCCCACCGAAAGCTGTGAACCCCGATCCCACACACAAGCCCGGCCTTCCTAAACCGCTGGAGGACTCATCTCTCGGTATCCTTTCGGTAAGGCTGCTTAACTCGACCTTG
>PMYF01000361.1:0-1287 GCA_003171295.1 Acidobacteriota bacterium
CGCTTGGAGCCTTGGCATTCCATGGAAAAGAGCGGAGAACCCAGCGACCAGCACTCTTCAAAGCAGAAATCACTCAATCAAAAGCTGAAAAGCTGAAATGCTGAAACTCGAAAGGGCAAAAGCTGATATGCTGAAACACTGAAAAGCTGACATGCTGACATACTGAAAGCTATCCAAGACAAAACAGAAAGCAGAAAGTAGAAAGCAGAAATCCAATCTAGCTCTTGCCTTTGGTGCGATTGATCATGGTCGTGAAGATCGCCATTAGTTCGGAGGATTCTGCTTCCAATGGCTTTGTGAGGCTCGGATCAACACCACAGTCCTCACGGAGTAGCTCCAGCCAGAGCGCGGATTCGTCGGCTTCCTGAAGCGCTCCGCCCAGCTTGGAGACAAACTCTTCATCGGATCGCGCGCGGGAGGCTTCTCGGACATGGGCGGCGACGGATGTGCCCGAGCGCAGCAACTGCCTTCCAAGCACACGCACCTCTTCACGCCCTTTGGGGGGGTTGACAAACAGACGAATCGTGGCGGCGGCAAACTTCTTCGTCCGATCCCTAAATTCTACTGGCAATCTTCCTTGGTTGCTCATTTCTGCTTTCCCAATTTCTGCTTTCTGCTTTCAGAAAGCTCCGCCCCGTCAGTTCGCAGCACCGTTTTCTCCGGGCCGGACAACGCGTTGAATTCAGTATGCTTTTTCGTGCGGGAAACTACCCGCCGCCGGGGGTGCTTTATCCCCCGAGCAGCTTCAATACCACGGGCAGAAATCTTCGCGTCCGTTTCTCCCAGCTTTGCAGCATGGTGACGCGCGGGGCAATGCGTTCCCGCTCGCCCGCCGGCATCTGCTTCACCATCCCGGCAATGTGCTGGAGCCGCGCCTCGCTCGCGTCCAGTTCGGGAACGACGTAATCACGGAGAAACCGGGCGACCAGGTTGCGCAGTTCGGCGACGGCTTCGTAGTGCGCCCGGCGGTCGCCGGGGGCATAGACCATCCGGATGGCCCCCGCGTTGCGGAGGAACTTCAAGCCCTGGCTGGCGGAGCCTTTGCTGAGATGCAAGCGCTCGATGAGGTCGTCCATGGCCAGCGGACGGCCAGAAATGAACAGCAAGCCGTAGATCTCCGCGAATGACCGGGGTTGGCCGAGCACGCGTGAGAGTTGAACAAACAGACTGATGACCTCCGCCTCCATCTCCGTGACGGCTCCGTTGGCGGAGGGAGTGGCGTGATCGTTCGCGACCGGACTCTTCGGGCGTTTCGTCAGTAGCACCGGGCGCATTTATACCAAAGCC
>PMYF01000361.1:1308-2708 GCA_003171295.1 Acidobacteriota bacterium
GCCGGGGGGAGACCTACCTTGATTAGTCGAGCCCATGCACGAGTTGTCGATTATGCAAAGTGCGCTAAGCCTCGCGCTCGACCAGGCCCGGCAAGCCGGGGCCGTTCGTGTGCATGTGATTCGGCTGCGCATTGGGGCGCTTAGCGGCGTGGTGCCGGATGCGCTCGAGTTCGCGTTCGAAGCCCTGACCCCGGGCACGCTGGCGGAAGGCGCCAAACTGGCCATCGAGCCTGTGCCCGCGCGCTTCTGGTGTGCCAAGTGCACGCGGGAATTCCAGTCTAATGATNNGGTCGGGAAATGGAACTGGCCTCTTTGGATATTGACTGATGTGTAAAGATTGCGGATGCGGATTGCCCGGAGAGAATCCGGTAGGCGTAAGCGCCCATCACCACGAGCATGATCATGAGCACGGGCACGACCATGTCCATGACCATGAGCATGAACACGGTCCCGGGGAGCACCATGACCACGACCATCCCCACCCGCATGCTCACTCCCACACTCATTCGCACGATGAAGCGGACCATGAACACACCCACGACGCCGGCGGCGAAGCGCGCCGAACCGTCGAAGTGCGCCGCGCTATTCTCGACAAGAACGACCGCCTCGCTGAGCGCAACCGCGGCTTCTTCCGCGCGCGCGGCCTCCTAGTGCTGAACTTCCTTTCCTCCCCCGGCTCGGGCAAGACCACCTTTATTCGCGAGAGCGTGCGAAAGCTGGGACCGGACTTGAAGGCAGGCGTGATCGTTGGTGACCTCGCGACGGACAACGACGCGCAGAGGTTGCGCGAGTCCGGCGCGCCGGTCGTGCAGATCACCACCGGCACCGTTTGCCATCTCGAAGCGGAAATGGTGGGGCGCGCGCTCAAACAACTGGACCTGACCGGCCTCAACCTGCTGATCATCGAGAACGTCGGCAACCTGGTCTGTCCGGCTTCCTACGATTTGGGTGAGGACCTGCGAGTTGTGCTCCTGTCCGTGACCGAGGGCGAGGACAAGCCGTTGAAATATCCGCCTATGTTCCAATCCGCGGACGTGGTGGTTATCAGCAAACTCGATCTGGCCGAGGCGTGCGGCTACGACCGCGACACCGCGCTGGCCAACATCCGGCGTGCGGCGCCCAAGGCAAGGGTGTTTGAGGTGTCTGCCAAGACCGGCCAGGGCCTGGACGCGTGGCGCGAGTTCCTGCTCCAGCAGCACCAGGAGCGCAAGGCGCTCGACCCGCTGGCCTTGTAGCGGAGTGGTGGAGTAATGGAGTGCGGGAGTATTGGGTTTTCCAGCCAGGCGCCCCAATACTCCAGCATTCCATCCCTCCACTCCTCCGGGTCGGCGAAGCCGTTTTCTTCGCAGATAACTTGAGTCCCCGGGCCTCCCTACTTAGATTCATCAAATCATGAGCAT
>PMYF01000567.1 GCA_003171295.1 Acidobacteriota bacterium
ATGACGACGCCCGCTACGCGGGCTTTCGGGCACCGCTAACCGTTATTCTAGCGCCTATGCCCCTCACCCCCACCCGCAAAACGTGGGGCCCCCTGCCCGCTCCGGCTGGTGAGAGCGCCGGCGGCGGTCCACCCTCTCCCGCGAGGGGAGAGGGCTGAGGAATTGGGCTGGGTGGCCCGGCGGTGGCGCGGTTGCGAGAAATGCCGCGGGCGTCATAGACCCAAGGTGTGAGCTATGCTTCCTGCGCAGCCTGAACACCAGATTCCGGATTTGAGAGATTTCAGATTGCTGATAGCTGAAAGCTGAATGCTGATCGCGGACGGCTAGCCTCAGCATTCAGAATTGGAGCTCCTGCCTTCTGCCTACTGCTTACTGCCCACTGTTCTCACGGTTCCGGTTCGATCAGTCCCAGGGTACCGTCGGGGCGATGGTAGATGACGTTGACGCGTTCGCTGTCAGGGTTGCGGAAGACCACGGCGCCGGAGTGCGAGCGGTCGAGGGCATCGATGGCCTCCTCGACGGTCATGGGTTTAAGGGGGACGCGTTCGGACTGGACGATGCGATGCTCGTCGTGGTCCACACGCCCCGTTCCCAGAATGTTCAGCAGTACGGCGGAGGTCGGCTTGGGACGGCGTTTTTGCGTGCGGCGGCGCTCCAGCAGGCGCACGGCCTGGCTGGCCAGCTTGTCCACGGCCCCGTTAATGGCCGTGCGGGTGTCGCCGGTCTCTTCCACGCCGACCAGCGTGTTCTTGCGGAATTTCAGAGTGAGTTCCGCGCTGCGCCGGTGCTTTTCCGCGGTCAGGATAACGTGCAAATCAAAACGCTCACCCACGAGGCGAACGATTTTCTTGAGGCGCTCCTCGGTGTACTGGCGCAGGTCCGGGCCGATTTCCACTTGCCGGCCGGTATAGTCAACGCGCATGATGCCACCTCCTCACCTCGGCGGGAGAGGAACTGGATGACCCGCTCGATTTTCATGTCTTTACCCGACGCTGGTGGGTACTGGGGATTCGCATATCCTCGCGATATTTGGCCACGGTGCGGCGTGTCACGTTGTAGCCCATGTCGCGCAGATGATGAGTGATCTGCTCGTCGGTAAGGGGATGCATGGCGTCCTCTTCCTCAATCATCTTCTTGACCAGGCGTTTCAAATTGATGAGAGAAGTAAGATTGCCTGCCGGTCCCTGGACCGCCTCTGAGAAGAAATAGCGAAGCTCGTAGACACCCTGAGGCGTGTATGCATACTTGTTGGCAACGGCGCGGCTGACGGTGGAAGGATGCACGCCGACCTCTTCCGCCACTTCTTTGATCATCATGGGCCGCAGCGAATCGATCCCCCGGTCGAGGAACTCNNGAGGTGAAGCGTTCCTTGACGTAGTTGCGGACCTCGCGCGTGGCGGCGCCCCCTTCCAGCATGCGCCGGTAGTGGTGGCTGAGGCGAAGCTGCGGCAGGCCGTCCTCGTTCAGGACCACTTGGTAGCCGTCGCCGGTGCGGATGAAGGCCACGTCGGGCTCGATGAGGCGTGTCTGCACGCTGTTGTAACGCTGCCCGGGCCGCGGGTCCAGTTTGCGGATCAGCTCGACGCAACGCTCCACGGCCTTCACGGGCCGGTCGAGCGCACGGGCGATCTCGCGATATTGTTTGTTCTGAAGCTGCTTCAGGTGGTCGGAGACGATCTGGTGGGCCAGGGTGTTGTCGGGAGCCAGCGTCCGCAACTGGATGAGCAGGCATTCGCGCACGTCGCGCGCGGCCACGCCGAGCGGGTCAAACTCCTGGATCAGCGCCAGCCCCTGCTCCACCGCCGCGAGCTCGTGATTGCCCGATTGCGCGACCTCCTCGAGCGTCGCGGTAAAGTAACCATCCTCGTTCAAGTTCCCGATGATGGAATGCCCGGCGTCGCCCACGTCCGGCGGGCAAATCGAGAGGCTCAATTGCCACTCCAGGTGATCCGTCAGGGAGGTGGGCTGCGAGAGGAAGTTCTCAAAGGAAGGCTTTTCTATCACCTCGGCCGCGGGAGACTTGAAGCCCGGGTCGAGGTATTCGTCGAAGAAGGAACCGAAATCGATCTCTTCGAACGAGTCCTGCTTGTCGCCGTTGGGCGCGGGGTGTTCCGGAGCAGCAGCCAGGGGCTTTTCGGCCTCGGTTCTTTTGGCGACTTCCTCAAGCGACGGCACGTCCTCGGGCACTTCTTCCAGGACAGGGTTCGAAACCATTTCCTGGTTGATCATCTCGCGTAGCTCGAGCTTGTTGAGCGCGAGCACGCTGACCATCTGAACCAGTCCGGGGGTCAGAATTTGCTTCTGAGCCACCTTGAGGTTCAGGCCGATTCTGGGAGAAGGTCCACCCATCGTTCCTTTCGATTCTTCACACGCTCAAGCGGAATGTGTCGCCCAGGTAGACGCGCTTGACCTCGGCGTCATTGCCGAGTTCCTCGGGCGAGCCAGCGCGGAAGATACGCCCGTTGTTGATAATGTAGGCGCGGTCTGTGACCCGCAAGGTCTCTCGTACGTTGTGATCCGTCACCAGCACGCCGATCCCTGCCTCTTTCAAGCGCACAATGATCTTCTGAATATCCAGCACCGTCAATGGGTCAATACCGGAGAAGGGCTCGTCGAGCAGAATGAACGACGGGGAAATCACCAGCGAGCGGGCTATTTCCACGCGCCGCCTCTCTCCCCCGGAAAGCAAATAGCCGTAACTCCGGCGTACCTGCTGCAAACCCAGTTCCTCGACCAATTCCTCCAGTCGCGCCCGGCGCTGGTCCGGCGTCAAGGGCAACGTCTCCAGCACCGCCATTATATTCTCTTCCACAGTGAGTTTGCGAAATATGGAGGGCTCTTGCGGGAGGTAGCTGATACCTTGCCTTGCCCGGAGATACATGGGGAGATTCGTGATGTCAACTCCGTCCAGGAGGACTTGGCCCGCGTCCGGGCTGGTCAGGCCCACGATGATATAAAATGTGGTAGTTTTGCCCGCGCCGTTTGGTCCGAGCAGCCCCACCACCTCTCCCTGGGCGATCCTCAGGTTAATATCATCAACAACCTTCCGGCCCTTGTACGATTTTGTCAGATCAACTGTGGAGAGAATCTGCATTGTCGCTCATGGCGCGACGCGGTGCTTTGTGAGTGAAGGCGACTTTTCACCTCCGTCAACAAAAAGCCTATCATCGTGAATGAAGAATGTCAAACTCTGGCCGGTTGTGAATCCCTTTTCCTCATCGAACAAGACCGGTGGGCCACCCGTCAGCACCACCTTCCCGGGTCCTGCGAAGTATTCGGCATGGTCACCGGAGCCGTGCCGGCCTGGTTGGGTAACCTTCACATGGCCTTCCGCCTCGGCGTGGTCCACCGAGGAACCTTCCACCGTGTCTCCGTGAGTAAAATAGACGTCCAACCGGTCCGACTGAAGCGCCGTGTTCTCCGTCAGCAACCGCACATTGCCGCGATAGCGAGCGCGGCGCCCCTGGTCGAGATATTCCAGATAGTCAGCGCGCACGGTCACGGGTTGCGTCTCGCCCGCGGCATGGGAGGCCGCAGCTCCCTTGGTGACAAGGGAACCCGGCTGCAGGTAACGGGTCACCACCTGAGAGCCGGACGTAATGCGCCGTTCGGCGCCATACACATCCAACGCTGAGGATTCCACAACATCCGTGCCCTGCCAGGCGCGTACATGGCCTTCGTAGTGCACCACATGGCTCTGCCGCTCGGCCACCATGCGGTCCGCCAGCACATTGGTGGGCAAAGGTGGTGCGCCGGCCGATGGGGTGCCGCGTGTCAGGCCGGCCTGCGCAGCTCGGCTGGGCAGATGCACCGCCTGCACTCGGCCCTGACCCCTCGCGGTGTTAGTGCGTAGATCCACCATTATCCGATCGCACTTGACATGGCTGTTCGCGTCCCAGACCTGGGGATGTCCGAGGAGCAGCAAGTCCTGCGCGTGGGCATCATAGCGAGCCTCCGTCGAGCTCGCCTGGCGGTCGCCGTCATGGAACAGGAAATTGCCGGATTGCCGGGCCTCGCTCAGCAGCGCGGTGCCGGCGTCGAAGGTCGCGTCCAAACGGTCGGCCGAGCTCTCTTGCGGGACACTGCCTGCCGGCGCCGTGGCCGCCGGGCGGAAAAGCACCCGCGTCGGCGCCAGCCCGTGGAGCGCTTCGATGCGGCTGAGCGCGTCAAAAGTCATCTTGAATTGCCCCGCCGTGATCACCCGCTCGCCGACTTTGGGATCGGCGGGGTTGACCAGGAGCATGCCCTGGCCCACGGTTTCGGCGTCTTTCAGGCTTCGACCGTCCGGACGAAAACCAAAGTGTAGCGCGGCGGACGTTAGATCTTTCTTTTCGGGCCCCAGGCGCACCGTGCCGTTCCCCGGAGGGTTGGCCAAAGGCTGCGACTCCAGCGTCAGGTGCACGTTGCCTGCCGCCACGCCCTGGCGGGGATGCGGATGTGCCCCCACCAGGTCCAGGTCAAGCCGCTGGGCAGTAAGGCGGCTTGTGCTTCCCTTCCCTTTCGATTCGCCCACCACGTCTTGCTCCGCCGTGAGATGACGCAACTGGCCGGAGGCGGCATCGAAATCGCCCTGCACGTGGCGGGCGCCGATTTCGACGCTGCGGGCCTCGTTCGCGTCAGAGGCCTTCACGTTGCCTTCCAGGTCTGCCCGCGTCACGCGGTTGCGGTCGTCGAGCGCGATCCGGGCATTGTCTGCCACCGTATGGCGCTCGCCCTGGGTAACCTCCACCGGTCCCGCGAGCACCACGATCCCCCCACCCTTGTCGTAATGAAGCCTGGAAGCCGTGAGCCGCAGGGGCGGCGGGGGGGAAGGCCCGCTTCCCTGCTGCAAGTCGATCGCGACCTGGTTCTTCAGCTCCAGCCATCCCTCGCGCGGAGCGTATTTGAGGCCCAGCGCCTTGCCCGTGGCGGCCCCCACGCGGAACTTAACCGGCTCGTCTGTCTCGGCCAGCGAGCCCTCCTGGTGGTATGAAACTTTGGACGTTTCCAGGAACACCGTATGCTTGCCGCTCAGGCCCGCACCGGGCAGATCGCTGGCTTGCGCGTTCAATTCCATATCCACCCGCCCGGAGCTGACGAAGTCCCCGGATTGAGAGTTGTATTGGCCGCGGTGCGTGCGCAGGACGTCGCGACGGCCGCCCAGTCGGCCGAAGAACTCCACCACCACGTCCTCCAGCACGGTAGTTTTGCCTTCCTGAAAGGCCACCGTGCGTGCCGCATGCACCGTGAAGACCGCGCGGCCTTCATCCGAGCGCGTGAACGTGTAGCCGGAGACCTGCTGGTGGACGTCGGCAGGCAGGCTGGGAGGAACGCGGACCGGCCGCTCCTTGCGCGTGCTGCTGAGCCAGTAAGTGAGGGCAACGGCCAGCGCCGTTGCCGCCAGGCCGCCCGCCACCAGACTGGTCAGCCACCTCTGGCGGCGCGCCTGGTTTAGAGTGATTCCTGGCGTCGCCACGGGCTACCCACTCCGTTCGAGATCATAAGATCCTTGATCACAAGTTGCAGACTGGCCATGTCATGATAGTTATTCTGTTCCAGCGTAAAAGCCAGGTCCACCTGCTGGCCCACGGCGGGCGCCGGAATCCGCGCCGCCCAGCCCCAGCCGATGGCGTCGAGCGTGCGCGGCCCCTGGCCCACCCTTAACTTTAGATGCTTTTCCTGCAGAAGGCGTGGCGTCGAGACCAGCCGCAGCCCGCAGGCCCCAAACACCGGCGTGGGATTGCCCATGCCGAAAGGCTGAAGCTCCGCAAGTTCCTGGTAAAGCGGCCAATCCATCTCCGCGAGGCCCACTTCCGCGTCCACGTGCAGCACCGGCTCCAG
>PMYF01000408.1 GCA_003171295.1 Acidobacteriota bacterium
TCGTAATGTGCCAGCACCTTTCCCATCATGCGAGCTAGCACTCCTCCGAACGCCATGGTAGCCCTGAGCCGGGTAGAAGTCAAAAAGGTATTGCGCGATGCGTCACTAGTGATGACATTTCGTCTGCCCCCAGCTTCACGTTGCCCGCCACTACGAGTCCCTATCACCAGGCGCTGCTTCGCCGGAAGTGGCCGGAAACGGGGCGGTGAGCCGGCGACTTAGCTGTCTTTGCGCGCCATACTCTGCGGCCCGTGAGATAATGCCGATGGCCCGAACCCTCGGAGCGCTGTCGAGCCGGCACTCGGGCGTTCAGAACAGTTTGGTATTTATCCTCCTCAGGGAGTTTCTTGATGAAACCCTTTCTCCGGATAGGACGACGCAAGTTCCTTCGCGACTCAGCCCTCGGTTTGGGAGCAGCGCCTTTAATTGCCCGAGCGGCCCTTCCCGGCAGCGGATACGCAAGCTCCCTAGAAAGCGGGATGGCGCCAAACTCCAATGGCCTGAAGATGCTGGCCAAGTTCGGGTCGGCGGACACAGTGTGGATCGTACGCGGGCCGGAATCAGGCTTCCAGGAGCAGTTGGCCTCCCGCGAGCTGGCGCGCGGCCTGCGTAGTCTGGGCCTCGCCCGAGCGCCCGTCGAGACTCCTGTGGGTGGAGGGGAACTGCCGCCGTCGGCCTTGGCATTCTATCTTTTCACGGACCGGCAGAACCTCAAGCATCCTGAAGCCTACGAAATTTCCTACGCGCCGGGAGAGGACAAAGCTTCCCGGGTCGGGTTGACGGGGGCTACGCCCCAGGCACTTCTTTATGCCGTGTTTGACTTCCTGGAGCGGCAAGGGGCTTTCTTCGGGTTGGATGGCCCCGTCTACCCTTTGGAGCCTTTGCACGCTCTGCAGTTGCCGCCCGCCGGCCATCCGTGGCGAGCGCAACCTCGATTCAACGTGCGCGGGCTGGTGCCCTGGCCGGACTTCCTCAATTGTGTGACGGNNNNTCCTTTGAGTATGCCGGAGCTGGTCACCTAGCCTATACGGATACGAGTGCGACAAATCGCTGGGGTTACCTACCGGAGCGGACCTCGCGCTTTGGCATGGGCTCAGCGGATTTCTTCGCTGGTGAAGTCTTTGGGGCGGAGGCCACGACCAAAGCGCGGAGTTGCTGGGAGGCGGAAGAGCTGGCGGAGCAGCTCTGGAGGGAGGCGTTTCAGTACGCCAAGCAGCTCGGCATCCGGACCGGCGTGGGTTTTGAGCCCTATCAGGTTCCCGATGAGATCTACAGCGCCACTCCTCCGGAAGCGCATTACATGCCGGCAGACCCCAAGCTTTCCGGGCCCCGCATCGATCCGGAGTCGGTAGCGGCAAAGGACATCCTGGAGACGCGCCTGGCGCGCCTGCTGGAAGCTTATCCCACGGTGGATCATGTGTGGCTGTGGGAAGACGAACAAATGAGCTGGGCCAGCCAAAAAGCAAACATCCCGCTCTCCGTCACACCTTTCAAGCAAGCCTATGATTTTCTGAAGCGTCACGCGCCCGAAAAGCGCTTGGTGATTTCGGGCTGGGGAGGAGTGGTCAGGCACTTCGAATATTTCCATAAAGCGTTGCCGGAGGAAATCATCTTTTCCTCGTTGAACGATAACCTGGGCTGGGATGCGGTCAACGAGGCCTACGGAAAGCTCGAAGGCCGCGAGCGTTGGCCAATTCCTTGGCTGGAAGATGATCCGGCGATGTGGCTGCCGCAATTCCATGTGTCGCGCTTCGTGCGGGATATGGACTTGGCGGAGCAGTACGGCTGCCAGGGTCTGCTCGGCATCCATTGGCGGCATCGGATCATGGATGTTGACGCGGGTTTTCAGTCCCGCTACTCGTGGAACAAGGAGCTAACTCCAGCCAAGTTCTTCCAGGCTTTCGCCTCCGCCCAGGCTCGTGAGCCCCGAGCCCGGAAACTGGCCCAGGTGCTGGAGGACACCGACCGCGACCGGCTGATCCTGTGCTCGTGGACGGGAGAGGTCAAGGAGGGTCACAGTGAAATCCACGAATATACCGGCGACTATGATGAGGCGTTCCAGTTCTGGGAGGGATACGAGCCGTCCGCGAGTGTGAAGAAATCGCAGGCCGATGTGGCTCGCGAGCTGCGCGCGCTGACCGAGGCTGCTTCCAGCCCGGCCGAGCGCGAGCGCCTCACCTATCTCACGCGGTTTGTGGAATTTCTCGTTCCCTATTCCGAGTCGTGGTCGCGGGCGTTCCACCTGAACCAGAAACTGGCGCAAGCGAGTGAGTTGAGGAAGCAGAAAAAGGGCGACGAAGCGCGCCAGCTCATCCTGGCGCAGGGCGTGCCTCTCTGGCTCGAAATGGCGCCGCTGGTCAGGGAAGCCATTCTCGACTATCAGGAAATTGTCAGCACGCGGAACGATCTGGGGCAACTCGCTTCGATGCACAACAAGTACGAGCGGCTGGCTTTGTATCGCCTGCGCGCCTCCCTGAAGGAGTTTCTAGGCGAGCTGCCGCCGGAACTGGACCGCTTGTTTCAAGAATCGCGACAACCCAACCGGCAGGCAGCACCGCGGGCCTTTGTTCCTACGCGCCCCACGATGCTTCGCCAAGGGGAACGCGTACGAATCTCCACCGTGGTCCCAGGGCCGGCGCGGGTGGTCCGCCTGACCTTGTTCACGCGCTCCAAAGACACAGGAGATTGGACTCCTTTGCCCCTGAATTTGGAAAAAAGACGAACCTATACGGGCGAGATGCAATGGCCTGAGGCGCCCGGACCTTTGCTGGATTATTACGTCGCAGCAGAAGTCGAGGCGGACGGAGCGAAGAAGACTCTCACCTCTCCACCGGAAGCGCCGAATCGCTACTACACGGTCACTTTGCTCTGAGCATGCCGGGTGGGTTTTGCGGAGTCTTTCTAAGAACCTCTGTCCCCCCTTGCAGAGGAACTGAGCCTGGAAAGCAGGATTCCCTCCCGTACGGAGGGAGCGGACCGGTCTCGCGGTGGTCGTGCCGGTACTCGTCGGCCCACGCCGAGGCCT
>PMYF01000346.1 GCA_003171295.1 Acidobacteriota bacterium
CGCAGGTCATCTCGTTGGGTGAAACACATATCTTCAATCCCAACACAGTCAATGAGATTCGCCTGGGCGGCACCCGCCCCCATGACCATCGCGGCCCCCCCCCCCGCACGCCAGCCAGAACCACTCTGCTCAATCTGCCGAACGCTACGGGCGACACAGGTTGGCCCTGCCTGGTGCCTGAAGATGAGGCCTGGAGTCTGGATGCAGGACTACACTTTGACGACGACAACCCTCAGACTGCACCCCAAACGTTCTACACGGTCAACGATAACGTCAGTATGGTGCGCCGCTCCCACCATATCAACGTGGGTGGCAACTTCCGTGACTTGCTGTTGAATTCCGACGAGCGGGGCCAGCCGCGGGGCTGTTACGAATTTGATTGGTTCCAGACCGGGCTGGAGGGGCTCGATTCGAATCCTGTTCCGGGGACGGGCTCCGGGCTTGCGGCTTTCCTGCTAGGCAATGCGGACTATGCCGCATTGCGCTCAGACAAAGGCTTCTTCTATCATCGCCAGAAGGAATTCCAAACCTACATCCAGGATGACTGGCGCCTGAATTCCCACCTGACTCTGAACCTGGGATTACGTTACGAGCTTTACACACGATATCATGACAAGCGCAACCAAATCGCCACGTTCGATCCGGCAAGTGGGGCGATCGTCACGCCGCTTCCCGTCTCGCAAATCGCCTATCCTGCCGCTGTTGCCGCTTACGAGGCGTCGGGAGTAGTATTCAAGTCAGCCTCGGAGGTCGGCTTACCAGAAAACTTGTTCCAACCGCAGCACAAGGACTTCGCACCACGTGTCGGCCTCGCTTATAAAATCAACGACAAGACCGTGGTAAGGGGTGGTTTCGGTATGTACTATTGGACGACTCCGACCATCACCCTGCAAGCGCCCAGCCGGCAGAATCCTCCCTTCAATTTCACGCGGCAAGCTGCCAGCGGAGATACGGTCACCTACCTCACCGATGTGCCGAGCTTCGAAATGGGCAATACCCCTCCCGATCAGATCTTCGGCAGCACCCAGCTCAGCGTTGGCACCGACAATATCGCCGTCGCCCCCTTCGATCCGTACATGAAGGATAGCTGGGTGGATCAGTGGAATGTTACTGTGGAGAGAAAGATCCCATGGAACTCCTCGCTGCGCCTCTCGTATGTGGGCAACCAGGGGCACAACCTGCAGATCTCCGACCCGATCAATTCCCAACTGCCCGCTTCTCTCTATCCTGACCTTTCATCGGACCAGCGTCGAAAATACACGATTTACAATGATATGCAGATGCTGAAGACCCTGGGGTACTCCGCCAACAACCAGATGCAGATACAATTCAAGCACACCACGCAGAAGGGAATCCTTGTGGATGCCTTCTATGTTTATCAGAGTACACTAGACACCTCCGAATTCTCTGCGGCGGGTGCCTCACCCAACGGGATTCTCGGGGCAGCAAAGAGTGGAATCGCCGACATCAACACACGTATCGCCCTCGGTCATGGCCCCTCTTCCTTTGAACCCCGCCACCGGCTTACTTACAATTTCCTTATTGACTTACCCTTTGGAAGGGGGCATCGCTTCGGCAATGGAGTCAGCCCTGCTTTGGACAAGCTGATTGGCGGTTGGCAAGTCGCTTCCATTTCAACCTTCTCATCCGGTACCTTCTTCACCAACGGCCTGACTACGAGCAATACCGGAAACGTGCGGGTGTGCAATGGGAATCTCCCGAACAACCAGCGCACGATTTCCAAGTGGTTTGACCCGACCTGTTTCGTCAAGTCGGACAACGCGATGTTTGCAGGCACGCCCTACGGGAAATCCGTGGATCAGCCGATCAATCCTGGGAGGCCGGGCCGCAACGTCTTGGTGGGACCCGGCTTTGCCAACGTTGACGCTTCCGTCTTCAAGAACACCCCACTCCACGAGAATCTCAATCTGCGTTTCACGGCGGATTTCTTCAACCTTCCCAACCATCCCGCCCTCTCCAATCCCAACGCGACCACGGGCCGGATCACCGGACAGGCTAACGGACCTCGTACCATTCAATTTTCACTGCGTCTGGAATTCTGATCCTGCAACCCGCAAATCACGCCCCTTCGGGGGCGTGATTTGCGGACCCGACTTGTGAAATAATCAGACTGCTTTGAGGCAACATCTGCTGTGCATCCTGCTTCTGCTCTTGGGGTCCGCGCCAGTCTTCGCCGCGGCGCCTAACGTCGTCCTCATCACCATTGACACTTTGCGGGCCGACCGTGTCGGCTGTTACGGTTACAAGCCGGCGCAAACTCCCAACCTCAACCGCGTGGCGCGGGAAGGTGTCTACTTTCGCACGATGGTTGCCGCTGCGCCCCTCACCCTTCCATCCCACTGCTCGATCATGACCGGGACCAACCCGCCTTTCCACGGCGTCCGCGACAACGTCGGATACACGTTGGGCGCCGGTGTCCCCACGCTGGCCGAGATTCTGCGGCAGCGCGGCTACAGCACTGCTGCGTTTGTGAGCAGCTATGTGCTCGACAAGAGCCGCAGGCTGGACCGAGGGTTTGACACTTATTCGAGCCCCCCGCAGACCAGCAATCGGGCGGCGAGTGCGAAGGTCGTCAACCTTAGCACTTTGAAACGGCCCGCCGAGGATACAGTCGGAGCCGCCCTCGCTTGGTTGCGGCGCCAGAACGGCAAGCCATTCTTTTTGTGGATCCATTTGTACGACCCCCATGACCCGTACGAGCCCCCGGCGAAGTTCCGGCGAATGCTCCGCGATCCGTACGACGGCGAGATTGCCTACGTTGATTATTCTCTTGGCGCGCTCTTCGCTTACCTCGAGGCGCAGCGCCTTTATGACCCGGGCCTGATTGTCGTCACTTCCGACCACGGTGAGAGCTTTGGCGAGCACGGCGAGTTCACTCACGGCTACTTCATCTACGACACCACATTGCTCGTGCCACTGATCGTCAAACCACCTGCGGGGACTCCCTTCACTCCCCGGCGAATTGATCAACCCGCTCGCGGGATTGACCTTGCCCCCACGATTCTGCAATTCGTGAAAGCGCCCATCCCCCCGTCAATGGAGGGGACCAGCCTCCTCTCGCTCATCGAGGGCATAGCCGCCAACGCTCTGCCGATGGATGCCTACAGCGAGAGCTACTACCCGAATCAATTCGGTTGGAGCGCCTTGCGGTCGCTCCGTCAGCAGCGGTTCAAGTACATTGATGCCCCGCACCCGGAACTCTACGACCTACTCGCTGATCCCGGAGAACTCCACAACCTGCTGCAAAACCAGCAGGCCATCGCCCACGAAATCAGAGGCCGATTGGAGAAGCTGGTTACTCGGTTGGAATCGAATCCCCAGCAGGGATCGAGCCCGGGCGCTACGGCGGACTTGGATATCCTGAAATCGCTGGGATACGTGGCGACTTCCACCCCGCTGCGGGTCACCTCGCAACACGATCTGCCCGACCCCAAGGATAAGCTGGGAGAGTTCAAGCGGATTTCCACGGCGGCCCAGTTGACTTCTCAGGGAAGGTGCGTTCAGGCATTACCTTCCTTGGAACATCTGGCGCACGATGATCCCTCTCTGTTCATAGCGCGATCTTTGACCGGCCAATGCCACTTCGCCGCGGGCGACTATGCCTCCGCGCGAAACGACTACGCCGAAGCCGCGCGCTTGCGACCCTACAGCGTGGAGGCGGTCTTTTACGTGGCAGCATGTGATTTGCACCTGGGACATCCCGATGTAGCCCTTTCCGGCTTGAATCGCGCCTTGGAACTGCAGCCCGATTACCCTTACGCCCGGTACTACTTAGGTCTGGTTTACCAGCAGCAGAACAAGCTGCGCCGGGCTATCGAGGAGTTGGAGAAATGTGTAACGGTTGACCCGGACCTGGAAGAGGCACAGGCCAAATTGGGCTTCCTCCTGGCGCAATCCGAAAAATACTCCGAGGCTGCCACTCATTTTCGGAAGGTCGTGGAACTGGATCCAGAAAATGCGGAGGGGCATTTCAACCTGGCTCTAGCTTACGCCAAGGCGGGGAAAACCGCCGCCGCTCAACTTGAGATGGAAGTGGCTTGCCGGCTCAACCCGGCCATGTGCCGTCCACAGAATCCGCAATAGAAGCGGATCGAACGTTTCATTCTCGAACCCGGAGGTCATCATGCGTTTCCGTTTGACCCGTCCCTGGAAGGTTGCCCTATTCCCGGTCACGCTGCTGCTCTGCGTGATGCCATCTTTCGCCCAGGCCCCCGCGCCCAGGAAAGTTTTCATGATTACCGACATGGAGGGCGTGGACGGCATCTTCGACAGTGACCTGCAATGCCTGCCCTACAAGAGCCCGCGCTGGGAGGAATCCCACAAGCTGCTCACGGGCGAAGTGAACGCCGCGGTGGACGGCCTCCTGGCCGGCGGCGCGACGGAGGTGGTGGTATGGGACGGTCACGACTCCAGCCAGTCGTTGTCCGTGCTGGATATTCACCCCCAAGCGCGCCTCCTCACGGGAGTCCCGGTTTCGATAACGGCCGAACTCGACTCATCGTACAGCGCTCTGGTTTTCATCGGGCAGCACGCCATGGCTGGTGCGCCGAAGGGCATCCTGAGCCACTCCTACAGTTCTCTGGGGATCCAGAACCTGTGGGTCAACGGCCAGCTTGCGGGCGAGATCGGCGTTAGCTTGATGTTGGCGGGACATGTGGGAGTCCCGGCGGTTATGCTTTCCGGCGACACCGCCGCCTGCCAGGAAATCCACGTTTATGTCCCGCAAGCCGAGTGCGCGGAAGTGAAGTCCGGAGTGAGCCGCACCTCGGGCTATATGCTCTCGCATCCCGCTGCCTGCGCGCTCATCCGCGCCAAAGCCCAGCGCGCCATCCAGCGCTTGGGGGAGTGCAAAGCTTACCCCCTGACGGGTCCGGTCGAGCTGAGAATAGAATTCACGACCCGGGGCGAGCCTGCCATCCCCCCCCGCGAAGGAGTGGAACGGGTGAACGAGCGCACCTGGGCCTTCCGCGGCAAGGATATCGTGGATGCCTGGCTGAAGAGCAGGCTGTGAAGTCAGACGCCACGGATTCCTCACAGCAAGTAAAGGCGATCATCCTCGAAAGAGGGTGCTGGTGTTAGTTGAGATGGGATCCCTTTCGAAACGCCGATCATTTCCGGGAACGCGGGAATCCAGTCCGTCGGTACCCATCTTCAAAGGCTGCGGAGTAGATTCCCGCTTTCGCGGGAATGACTGCGCCTTGGCGCGCACATGCCTGCCAAATGGCACCAGGGCTCGAGAGAGTTGTAGGTGCCTCCGAGGTATGGCATAGTGTTCTTCCCTGGCAGACGCCCGAAGGGCGTGTGTTGGCGTTCTCCCTAGCGCCAGACAGATCCGCAGATTTCGCAGAGGTGCGCAGAACCGTTCGTCGCGCCCAGATGTTAGGGGCGCAGTTCGTTCCATTCTTACGCCGCAAGGTTGGTAATGTCCCATCCAAGAAATCGTCGCGATTTCCTGAAGAGTTCAGCGATGGCCGCGCTCGGGGGCACCGTGATGTCCTCGGGAGCCCAAGCGGCGGCGCCTCCCCTCCCGCAGCAGGGCGCCCCCACGACTGCCCTGCCCAAGACGGCCAGCCCGGGACTCCCCACCGGCAAACTAGGGAATCTGACTGTGACCCGAATGATCCTGGGATGCAATCAAGTCAGCGGCTACGCGCATTGCCGCGATTTGAACTACGTGTCACGCCTGATGCAGGAATACCAGACGGACGAGCGGGTGCTCAATACCTGGCAACTGTGTGAGGAGCACGGCATCAACACGATACTTTCCGATCCCTTCGAAAAACCTGTGCGCCTGATGAAGCAGTACCGCCGGGATCGCGGCGGCAAGATCCAATGGATTTCGGAGGTTCATCCCCACGCGCCTGAGTCCGGCATACGTTTGCCGCACCTCAAAGAAAACTTGAAGCAGGTGCTCGATAACGGGCCGCACGCCATTTACATTCAGGGCGCCGTTACGGACACTTTCGTACAACGGGGCCTGCTCGACGAGTTGGGCGAGGCGCTGGAAGCGATGAAGCAATCCGGTCTGCCCGCGGGTCTCGGTGCCCACTCGGTGGAGACTCCCAACCGTTGCATGGCAGCGGGGATTCAGCCCGACTTCTTCATGAAGACTTTCCACTCCGATGATTACTGGTCCGCGACCCCGCGCGAAGAACGCATTGAATTCAACGTGGATTCAGACAGTCCCAACAATCATGACAACATCTGGGACATCAAGCCGGAAGTTACCCGAGAAGTGATGGGCAGCTTTCAGAAACCCTGGATCGCCTTCAAGGTCATGGCAGCGGGAGCCATTCCACCCGA
>PMYF01000891.1:0-2771 GCA_003171295.1 Acidobacteriota bacterium
TACCAGACACTTGTGGGGAGGTTCGCGAGATGCCCCGAACAGAAAAGCGTGGCAGCCTTGTTTCCTGGCGCAGTCGATGCGAGCGCCCGCACTTACAACCGCACGCCACTCGATGCTCCACCCGGATGGCTTCCTCCGGTCAGTTGATGGCTCAGGGAAGTGGCTTGGTGCTGCCGCGACTTAGCACCGTCCCGGTAATGCATCGGTTGGTTGCCGATGACCGCTTGGCGGTGATGCTCGCCATGGCCCTCCTGGAGCTGGACATTGCCGTCCCTGGAGATTGGAAGAGGGCGGAACGCGACCCAACATCATTTATAAGAATCACGCTTGAGCGTTGGATTCATACGCATGGCGGCCCAGCCATTCGCCACCGCTTCCTGCTTTCCGCTGTGATTACCAACAGCCCCAGTGATTGGGCGGAGCGTGATGAAACCAGGCCCAATCAATTGTTCCTCATCGTCGAGCCTTCCGAGGCAACCTGCGGCTGCGCGACCTTTGGGCCAACGCTGCAATTACTGGAAAAGGTCCACCCGCAACTGCCAGCGACGTTCTTCCACCTCTTTGTCGGAGCTCTTAATCACTGGCTTAGGGCCTACGATTACCGGGATGCTGAAGAACGGGCGGAGACACTGCGGGAATGGGCCGCACAGGAGCCCTACGCTGGCCAGTTCGAACTCCCAGACGTCGATGGGCCAATTCCACCGTGCATGAGGCAAGCGGCACTGGATGAGGGTGAGTTTGCTCACCTCAAGGACAAGATCAACGATCCGCGGGCAGCGAAGCTAGTGGATGCCGTACTCACCCTTGATCGCGTGTCCGCTCAAGTTGATCGGCCCGAGCTTGACGACGACATCGGCCAAGAGCTTTCGGACTGCAATCCATGCCTGCCTTGTCTGCTCGTCGTATTTGTTGAAGGCGACGCAGTAGCCGGCTGCTTTGATGAAGACGCCCAGGGAATGATGGAAGTTGAGCCGGAGCCTAATATCATCATCCCCTTTGACCCCACGGATGCGGAGAGCGTTCAGCGCACATTCCACATCTTCGGAGTGGCTTGCCAGACCATTACCGCGGCAAGCCACGTGATCGACCTGATGCCAGGCAACGACCAATGGATCATTTCAAGGTGAAAGACATGAAGGCTTATGTCAACATCGGGGCTAACAACGAATTCCGGCTCACCGAAGCCGTCCTTGTTTATCGGGGTGGAGGCGATGGTGCCTTTCCGAGCCTGCACCAAGTCAAGCAAGCTGAGGATGGAATTCCTTATCTCGCTCCCGGTGAAGCGCTAACCACGGCCTTCCTCCATACCCTTGCCCAGGGCCTCGGAGCCCAGGTCAAGCCNNGTCATGTTCTTCGGAGGGGTGGATGAGAAAGCGCGGAAGCTCAACGGTCTCCTCTTCCCGCATCCGGCACTGATCTTCAAAGTTGCGGGCACGGACCTATTCGTGCGAGGGGTCGCAACAAGTTCACGGCCAAGCCCTGAAACGCCACTTAAGACCGCTCCTTATTGGAACACGGACATTCGAGTCTGCCCCGGCAGTATGCGCGTGCCGGAAACTTCTGACGTCGCGTCGATACCGCAATGGGAAGACGGATTCTTTCAATCCGAATTCACTCATGCCGCAGGCGCGGTGCGGCTTACCAGCCACCCTGAAGGCTTCCTTGGGTTGTGGAGAAGTCTTGTGGGCAAGAAGAGGTTCCCAGTCCAGTACCTGACCGATGCCGGCGAAACCCTACAAGAATTCGTCGCTCCCGGAAACGAACGTTAAGGAGTTGGTCATGGAAATTCACCGCATCCACCCGGAGTTGCTTGAACGGCAGGTGCGCGTGCTGGCGGTAGGTTGCGGAGGCACAGGGAGCGCAGTTGTTGCCGGTCTGCCATATTTGCATCAGTCGCTTGTGGCGCGTGGCCATCCTGGAGGACTGCATGTCACGATTGTTGGCGGCGATACGATCTCTCCCACCAACTGCGTCCGTCAGCCTTTTGCGAGGTCCGAGGTCGGCCTGAACAAGGCGATCGTTTTGGTCAACCGGATCAATCTATTTTGGGGACTAAAATAGGATGCCGTCCCGGCTCATTTGCGGCCGGGAATCTTTATCTCGCGAAGTTCCTCGGGCGATGACCTCCGTGCTCACATCGTTGTTGGGTGCGTGGATACGCGGGCAGCACGGGCTACGATTCGCGATGCGGTCAGCAAGTGGAGCACGGTTTCGTACTGGCTCGATTTGGGCAACAATTCTGACAGCGGGCAGTTCATCCTGGGTGAGCCACTGAACGAGCGCAACCGCAGGGCAAAACTCCGCCTGAGGTCTGCGGCGGAGCTATTTCGTGAGATCGTGGACCCGAACCTCGACAACGACGGCGAACCAAGCTGTAGCGCGGTTGAGGCCCTGCAGCGCCAGGAGCCTTTTGTTAACTCCACCCTCGCGCAACACGCCCTAGCATTGCTGGCGCGTTTGTTCCGGTACGGGACGGTTTGTTATCACGGCGGTTTCATCAACCTGGCAACGGGTGCGACATCCGGGCTCAGGATCGATCCAAAGTGCTGGAAGCGAATCCAAAGAGTGAACAAGCACTATGCGCCGCCACGTCGGGGGGAGCAGGATGCCTTCAATGTTGGATCCAGCCCAGGAAGAGTTGCTGGCCGTGATCACGGGGCCTGAGAAGTAACTCGGGGCAAAGAAGAGTGGAAAAGTAAGGTCCAAGGTTAAGGTGTTACGTAATCGAGTGCGTTCCTTCCGAGTACGGCGTCGCTCGCCCAGAACTTCGG
>PMYF01000891.1:2839-9494 GCA_003171295.1 Acidobacteriota bacterium
AAACCACAAAGACAAAGAGGATTCCAAAGTTCACCGTCGGCACCCACTAAGAAACCCGTCGAGACCCATTGCTTCAGGTGACTGTTGAGGAACGTCCGCCACATCGGGGAGCGTGCACTTTTGGCGAAACACAAGTCCCCCGCGCGGGTCATCAGTTAATACGGCTGCGGCGGGCTTGACGTGGCACTCTTCGAGTATCAGGATTGCTTTCGGTAGAAGACGTAAAAGAACACCAACACACTGAGGCACGCGAACAGATGAACCAGCGACGTCAACAGCGCCATCGCTGGAATCACATCACGCATGACCCCCAATACGGTGGAAATGAAATGTGCCACTACCAAAACCGTTAGCAGGATTGTCCCGATCAATGCCAGGAGTGCCGCATTCTTGAGGCTCATGGTNNGGAGTATGAATGCTCTCAGCGTCATTTGCAAGCGGGAGCCACTCCTTCGAAGTACGACCAGCCATACCGTATTATTGACAACATCAAATCCCGGGTGAGCCTAAACCAAGAGCGCACAGGATGTGGGGCGCAAGACGGGCAAGGATCGCTGAACTCGGATTTTCTGCCCCCCTGCCGACTTGGCACATGAGCGATCAGGGTCGCCACACTTGAAGTGGGTGTTTTCATTATCGCTAACGCTGCCGGCGCTCGCCGCGGCGATTACCTGCTTGTGGAGGCCGGCGAAATTTCGACGGTGAACACAACGCCGCCCTCCTCTGCCGCTCTCCCAGCCGGTGCGCTATCAAGTACCACACGATCCCGATGTTCACCAGCGTCGCCAGCACTCTCGCCGCAGTAAGATGTTGCGTCATCAGGTACACCTCGACGGGAAGGAACGAGCCTGTGACGATGATAGTGAAATATTCCGCCCATGTCTTTCTGAGCACCAGCCCCAGGCCCTCCGTCAGGAAGAGCCCCGCGTAGAAAAAGGTGCCGGCGCCCACTTCTTCAAGCTTGCGGTCGTCCACCGACCACAGTTTCGTCACCACCTGCTGAAAATACTTGTTGTCCGGGTCCACATGCACCATGCCTACCCACCGGCTCAAAACTTCCAAGATGTCGTGATGCACCAGCTTGAACACCCCAATCCCCAGCACCACGAGCACTAGCGCCTTGATCAGCTTAAATATCCCGATGGCCATCAGCCCAGCGCGACCCGAATCAGTATTTTGCATTGTGGGCAGCTCCACCAGCGATAATATCAACGATGTTCGTGAAAACCTTTGAAAGTATAATTCCGAAACTCTGGTTTCCCTAGCAAGCTCCAAAAGGCATAGTCCTGGGAGAAAGCTTTATGCAAACTACAGGCTCCTTGAAGCGTCGTTGTCTCAACCGATAGAGGCTCCGCTGGCCTTCTTGCTGGTTCGCGCAGTCGACTGGCTCTCCCAGGCGAACTCTCAACTCTGTCAACCACGTCTCGCGCTTGATCCCACGAATTAACTTTGCCCGCACGGCAAAGTAATAAATCCATTCACACATTCGAGTTTCTCTGAGAAAGGAGCCCACCCGTGCGCTTTCAGGGCAAAAGTCGACTCGGGTTCTACCCGCTGCCCTTGTCCGAAGCCCAGCGGATTCGCAGATTCATCTGGTTTCCAGATGCTCCATCGTCCGCGATCGACCCGTGTGTTGGCGATGGCGTGGCGTTCGAGGTTATCACCAACGGCGCTGAGGTGCTTCGCTACGGGATTGAGCTTGATGCTTACCGGGCCGAGCAAGCCAGGCAGCGGATTCCCAACCTGGTCCAGGGAAATACCCTGGAAGTGCAGTGCCCGGTCGAGTGCTTTGGCCTCCTCTATTTGAATCCGCCTTACGATTGGACACTGGGGCCGGCTGACAGTCGCCGTACGGAGCAGTCGTTCCTGAGCCACACGTATCGTTGGCTGAAACCCGGTGGTGTGCTGATATTCGTTATCCCCGCCGAGCGGCTGGCCGAATGTAGTCAGGATCTCTCTTCGCATTTCTGTGACGTCCGGGTTTACCGGCTCGAAGCGCCAGAGTGTGTGGACTATAAGCAGGTGGTGGTGATCGGAGCACGACGAAGCCGACATGAGAAAGAGCGCCTTACCGATAGTGATATCACCCGAGCACGCTTTTATTACGCCAACCTCGCAAGGAATCCCTCCCCAATCCCGGTCCTCCCCTCTGAGCCCGAAGCCCGGTACGACGTGCCGGTAAGCGGACCGGCACAACTGGTCTATCGTGGCCTGCCCCTGGATGAAATCGAGGATCTTTTGCCGCAGTCAGCGGCCTATCGACAGGCAGGACGCATTCTCTTTGCTCAGCCCGTGTCTGCCAATGGTCGGCCCCTCACACCCTTGCACGCCGGTCACGTCGGGCTCCTGGCGTGTTCAGGACTTTTGAACGGTATCTTTGGATCCGAAGGTCAGCGCCATATATCCTTTTGGCAGGCAGTCAAGATAGTAGATAATACGGAAGAAGAGGACGAACAGGGCGTAGTCACGGTCAGAGAGAAAGAACGCTTTTCCAATGAATTGACGGTTGTGTACAGCACCGGCCAAGTCGCGGTATTGAAGTAACGCTACCAATCCTCCCCTCAATCTTCCCGCGCAACCAAATCCCACGACTCACAAGAGGAAACGATGAAGAATGCCCACGAGCGCTTCGGGGTTCTGGAATACACAAAGCGAATGAAGGACACCACCACGCGAATCCGGCTTCGGCTGGACAGGTTTATTGGAGAGGTCGAAGACGGCCGGAACGGTAAGGCCCACCTCATATCCGTTTTGGGTGGCGACTCCGACGTTGGCGCCATCTGGGCAGCAGTCATCGAGCAGAACCTCTTTACTATGCAAGCTCCGGGAATCGGGCCGCTAGCAGCGACTTTGGGCGAAGACGCCCAATGCTTCCGCGGAACCATCACTATTGCCGGCCGCATACCAATCCGTCACCTGGTGGCGATTTCGGCGGAGCTGGCCAAGACACGTCCAGGGGCTGACCCGGGAGGCAGGCGAACTATCCTGTGTGATAACGACCCGCCGTTCGTGTTGTACCGCATCTCGCAGCGGTTCGGATTACCGGTCGTGCCGGAGTGGGCCGTCTGGTTCAACGAGGAGATCAACCGTCGTGGCGCGCTCAAGCCGCTCATCGGCCTGGGATGCTCTCCGGTGCTGGTCAGCGGCACAAAGAAGTTGTTCCTGAAATGGATTCGAAGTGCCCTGTGGCAGAAGCGGATTGAGGTTCCTGACTCCAATGGGCCGGTCCGCTGGAGCTTGGCCCACGGTTTCTTTCCAGTCAGCGAGAATAACCTGGGGGAGGGATGCTGTCAGGCGCTAAGCGAAGAATGTCCTACTTTCCAGGTGGAAGGGGAGGACACACAGTTATCCTCTCCAGCGGGTTAGGCGAGCCGCCGACCTGATCGGACTTTAAGCGACGAGCAGGCAGGGGACAGAAGGGTGTCGGAGGAATCAGTCGAGAGAGACAGGTTTGTGCTTCGTCATTCTCAGCAGTGGTGAGACCGGCCACTTTCTCGCCGTGCTGAAAGCTCCGCACGCTGAAATCACGCCTGTCGATTGCATTCGGGGACGGCCAAGTGTATGTTGTCGGTCGGGCCGGAGTCCATAATGGAAACTCCGGACAAAATCGGAGATCAAGAAGGATTCCTGGAATTGTTTCTGATCGGCCGCCGCTATCCCTGGATTCAATGGTTGTGCCTGTGTTCAGCGGCGCTGATGCTTTCATGCAGTCACGCCTCGGACACGCGGAACGAGAAACTTCCTGTAGACCGGCTGCTGGAACCTGTTCCTCACGACCGCTACGCCGATGATGTCGGGCGATTTCTGGCTGGACTACCTGCGCGATCTGACAGCCCGTTAACCAGGTTTCAAGATAATACGGCCTGGGCAAGACACCGGCACGAATTGGATTGCGCCTGGACCAGACTTGAGGGTGAGCGCCTGCCGGCGATGCGCGCGTTCCAGAAGGCTGAACTCGGCAGCCACCCGGCCTCAGCGTTGCCCGTCTTTTACCCGTTCAGTGGTCCCGACGCGCTCACGGTTACGGTTTTCTTCCCGCAGAGCCCAGTCTATGTAATGGTCGGGCTAGAGCCAGCAGGGACACTGCCTAGTCCGAAACAACTCGAGAGGAAGAACCTCGAGAGATATCTGGCGGCGACGAGATCTGGCGTGGCTTCGGAACTGGACAGGAGTTTTTTCATCACCCGCCAGATGGATCGCCAGTTTCGAGGACAAGTAACGGACGGCATCTGCTTGCCGATTTTGGAGATGTTGGTGCGGTCAGGCAATACGATTCTGGGCTTCCGGTACGTTAGGCTCGATGACGGAGGACAGATCGTTGAGCGGGCGTCCGACTATCATGCGCCCGGCAGGATGGGGAACAAGGGCGTGGAAATCGAGTTCCTCAGAGACAACGACAAATCCGTTCACAAATTGTTCTATTTTTCAGTGAATTTGTCGAACACACGCTTGCAGGAGAACCGGCCCTTCCTTAGTTTCCTCTCCAGGCTCCAGGGGTCCACGACATTTCTTAAGGCGACCTCATATATGATCCACAAGCCGGAGTTCTCGATCATACGCGAGCATGTGCTTTCAGAGAGCGCGGCAGTTCTGCAGGACGACTCGGGCGTTCCGTACCACTTCTATCTCTCGCCGAGTTGGCGGGTGCAGTTGTATGGGGAGTATGTTCGACCCTACGGGAGCTTCCGCTGGCTGGAACAGCCGGACTTAAGGAACGCCTACCTGACGCAGAAGCCCAGGCCGCTCCCATTCCGAATCGGTTACGGCTTTAGAGACGTTCCCTCCCATCTTCTCTTTGCCACCAGGATGAAGTAGGCCCGGACTGCATGACGTGCTTCGCCACGCTTCCTCGTTAAAGGTTCCAAGCGACAACGAACATTGCAATGGGGGATGTGAATTCGCCCTCGTCGATTTGACTCCGGAGCTTACTGGCCTGCGCCAGCGCAGGGAACGCCGCACTCAGAGAATAGAACGTGCGCAATATTGAACAGTTTCGCGTTACAGTTTGTTTCATTCAGGCCACCCGCGTTTAATCCAAGAAGCATCACCCACCTGCTGGTCCCGCACCAATACCGCAACAAGTGCCAATATGTATTGAACCCGCATCGAAAGGAGGAAATCGTGCTTTTGGCCGAGACCATCGCGGACTACTTGCGTGAGCATTCGGAGGAGCTGGGTAACAGAATCCTTGAATCATACCCACCGTTGCATTCCATCGACGACCCTCCCTCACCCATGATTGGCAAGCTCCTTCGGAAACCCTATCCGGCTCAGACGCTCGCCATAATGGGTCTGGTCCGGCGTTGGCAGCAAGCCCGCGCGGGTGCTGTGATTGCGGAGTGCGGTACGGGCAAGACGCTGATATCACTCGGTGCGGTTCAAACCCACGCTGAGAACCGACCCTTTACGTCTGTCGCAATGGTCCCACCTCAATTGGTCGAGAAATGGTGCCGGGAAGCAATGCTCACACTTCCGCGTGTCCGCGTGTTCATCATCGACGGGCTACGGACGCCCACCAACTCCCACAGTCACCACGGCGTGAACGAAGTTAAGCTGCGAAACAAACGCATCGTGCGCGAGGGATTGCGGACCAGCTTGAGCGAGTTGCGCCTGCGCAAGACCTCACCTTCGGCCCGCAAGCGTTGGGGTTCAATTTGTTCTTCTCCGGCACTGTTCGTTGTCGGCCGGGATCGCGCCAAGCTCGGGTATTTCTGGAGGCACGCTTACCAATTCGCCCGTTGCGGGCGCTATCAGGACAGCGTCGTCAATCCTGACAGTGGTTCTCCGGTCTACCTTGGAAGTGAAGGCGAGCGATTGCTGGCAATGGACTTCAAGAAGGTGAAGCCTAGCGAAACGCTGGGCCAGGCGGAGGGAACAAATCGCGCCCGCCAGCCACTCTACAGCCCGCTTTGGCAGGCAGATGGAAAGAAGATTCGACGCTTTGCGCCGGTTGACTTCATCGGCCGATACATGGACGGGTTCTTCGATTACGCCATCGCCGATGAAGTTCACGAGCTGAAGGGAGGAGATATGGCCCAGGGCAATGCTCTAGGCACACTGGCTGCGTCCGCCCGGCACATTGCGGTGCTCACAGGGACACTTTTGGGCGGCTACGCGGACGAACTTTTCAATATCCTGTTTCGCCTCGAGGCGTCGCGAATGATCGAGGAAGGCTTTGGATACGGCGACGCGGGAGTTCGGGCCTTCATCGAAATCTACGGTCTGCTGGAAAAGATTACCGTGATTGAGCCTGCTGATAACGCCTGCTCCGAGGCACGGGTTACAACGCGGGTCCGCCACCGGCCAGGAGCGTCACCCCTACTGTTTGGCCGCTTCCTGATGAGTTTGGGTGCCTTCGTGTCGCTGGAGGATATTTCCGATGCTCTCCCTCCCTACCGGGAGGAAATCGTCAGCGTGGAGATGGACCAGCCCCTGCAGAAGGCGTACGAGCAGATGGAACAGGACATCAAGAAAGCCCTTCGCGAGCATCGAGGCAACTCGTCCGTCGCGAGCGTCGCCTTGAATGCTTTACTCGCTTACCCTGACCGACCTTTCGGCTTCGGGGATCTGATAGGGCGTGAGTTCAATCCTGAAACCCAGCATCGTGAGCCTTTCCTGATCGCAGCTACACCCGACCTGGATGAGAACTTTGTCT